>JAYUFF010001077.1:0-8470 GCA_043738825.1 Schlesneria sp. | reverse complement strand
TGACCGTGGCACCCAAGCCAATACTTCGACACCTGTTGCGGCAAGTCCAGTTCTCGGACAGCCTCTCAGTACGCCAGCACCCGCTGTCGAGCCATCCTGCGCCGCGCTGACATCCGCTATCGCATGATTCGCGCCGACAACGGCTTGATGGAATTCGGGTTAAAAACTTGCAGGTTGGAACTCGAAATGACCGACTACCAACACCGGTGAGCGGCCCGTCGAGAGATCAGCGACGACATCGCGTACGGCAATCTTGAACGCAAATACTCGGCCCGCAGTTACCTTTCACCTCACCAGTTCAAGCTCCGCCAGACAAACAAAAGGAGTTGGCTTGCTCGTGAAATCGACGGCACCTCTGAACGGGCTCAATGTGAAAGCATTCAATTATCCCTTCAGAATCCGCGTCATCCCCTCGGTCATCACGTCGTCGATGTCCGGTTCGCAGAAGGCGACGCTGACTTCGTAGCCTCCGTTGGGGTACTCCTCTTTCACGGGGATGTACCACGGGCCGCCGTCGCCGTAGGCCGCCGTGCAGACGTAGTCGTCTTTCGCGAGGCTCTGGGCGCGGAGTTGGTATTCGATGAACGACTCGGCGGGGAGATGCAGCAGTTTCACGCCGCCCAAGTGCAGCGAACTGAGGACGATCGGGATCTTCTTTTCGACGCGGCGCAGCCACGACAGCATGTACGACGGGCGATTGCGGTTCACGACGGCGTTGGTCTTGGTCGCGATCTGTTGAGTGAGCATCTCGGCATGCAGTGACGAACTGGGTGGCGGGAGGATCTCGGCGGTCTTCCAAGCCAGCGTCTTCACGGCGGCTCGTTCGAGCTTGGCCTCCGACGCGACGATCCCGTCGTACAGTCGCTTTGTCAGGACGGGCCGCGCGGCTTTCGAGCCATCGTTGTATTTGCCCGCCGAGACGTTGCCGGCGCAGCCGGTGAAGTAGATGTGCAGGCAGTCGGGCTCATCCTGCTGCCGCTGCTTGCGAGCCAGTCCGGCGAAGTCGCTGGTACAGCGGCCGTCGGCGTAGTAGCTCATCGGATGCGTCGCGTAGTAGTGCAGCGACGCCACCTTCTTCTCGCCGTCGAAGAACGCCAGCGTCTTCAGGAACGGGTCGATCAGTCCGTCGGGCAGCGCGATCAACTGGGGATCGGTACACGCGCTGCCTCGCATGGCCAGCACCTTGCCGGTCTCATCGCGATGGACTCTACGGTTCGAGGCGACTCCCTCGATTTTCCCCTGCCCCCAGCCAATGTGAGTCACCGCGCGCGCCTTCGGAATCGCCTGTTCGACCGCTTGGCGAGCCTGTTCGAGACACCGCTTGAAGAAGTTGAGGTCCACGATGTGAGGCAGGTCGCCCTCGGCCGCGACAATCCGCTCGGCTTCGAGGCACGCGAACGGCGCGTTGTGCTGATGGACGCAATGCACGGCGACTCGATCCGCCGTCGTCCCGGCCGCCTGAGCCAGCGCCGTCCGCCACTCGACGTGAGCCTCATTCAGCAGTCCGGTCCAATCGACCGCACACAACACAATCGGCTGGCCCGCTCCGAGCAACACGACGCCAACCGCTTCGAGCGCATCGTCCACGACCTCAATCGGCTTGATCCACCCGCCACAACACGAATGCCCGATCGGCGGCGTGACATCAAACCGAAAAGGAGCGATGTGCAAACCGCCTGCGCTGGCCTCTGCCGCGTGCAGTGCGTGAGGCAACGTCAACGACCAACCGGCCGCCGTCGTGAGGATCGTCTCTTTGAGGAAGTCGCGGCGCGAGAGGTCAATCGTCACGGCAGGTCACTCCTGAATCGAGAGAGGAACAGTGGGATCGGACAAGGTTGTCAGCTCACTGCGAGTGAAGACTCGATGGACACCGCCCGATCTCCGAACTGACCGGTTGAGCCGCAGGATGAGCCTTCAATGAGCGGGCTTCGACGACGAGCGAGTCCGCCACGAGATCGCCCAGTCGCTGGCGGCGGTTGGTGAGCGCGATGCTGACGATACCGGGAGTCCAACAGAAGAGGTAGATGCTATCGACGAAGAACACGATCTCCCGAACCGCGCTGCGGGCGAAGCCGCACGGTTTGAGCGTCGTTCCCAGAACCCGTAATCCACACAGCCATTTGCCCGGTGTGATGCCGTAGCGTCCCTGAACAACACCGAGCAGCGCCATCATCGTCAGCAGCCACGCCGCGCACGCCAAGATGAGCCACCAGACATGACCGATCGACGGGTGATCGAGCCGCAGGTTCAGGGCTTCCAACCACGCAGGCCAGTCGATCCAAAGCAGACTCACCATTCCCAACGGAACCAGTGACAGCCCGATCAGCCCGAGATCGACTGCCCGCGCGAAGCCCCGTCGCCACAGAGACGCCAGCCTCACGCGAGAATGCCCGGACTCGTAGTTGGGGTTCGTCGCGAACCGCATCAGCAGCGACGCGACTGTCCCGAGGATCAGCGTCGCGATCAGGGCGTTCCGAACGATCTCCCGCAAAAAGCGAAGTTCTCGTTCAAGGGCGGGCCTCAACCCATCGAAGGGACCGGACGCTCGTTCGCGATGGAACCCAGTGGCATCGATCTTGTAGCACGACCAGCCGCCGAGAGATGTCGCGGTCAGGAAGTGCGTGTTGACTGAATCGGCTCCGGTCACGAGCGAATACTGTTCGGTACCGAACTCAAATGAACACTGACCGAACTCCGACCAATGATCTCCGTCGCGCCGGAAGGCGCGGCCGGTCGGTCGCGGTGCGGTACTCTCATCGATCACGATCACCGCCGGTGTGCCCTCCACCAGAAACGGATACCACCTCTGAGGCTTCACCACGGGAGGGCCGACGAGCTGCGGTACGACGACGACCGGCGTCGCAAGGCTCGTCGTCAAGACGGACCATCCCTCGGCATTGAACGGGACGTTCTCAGGGAAGAGTGCCGAGGCAGACCAATCGATCTGAATTGGCGCATTGTTGCGCCTCGTCGAACGTTTCGGCGGCGACTCCAGTTCAACGTTGGCCCGATAGAGCAGAGTGGTGTCGAAGAGGGCGAACAGATGGATGTTCGATCCGTCGCGAACGGCCTGCAACATGTCGGATTTGAATGATCCAGCCAGCGTATCGACTATGATTCCGCCCACGTTCCAGGTGGGGACCAATTGCGGCACCGGCAATTTGTTGACGCCCGTCATGATCCACTTGCCGTCCACCAACGAAACCCGGGCGACGCCGAACAATCCGGACTTGACGTATTCAAGGTGCCCGTCGGCGAGAGACCAGTCATCGGAATTCGCCTGAGCGTCACGGGGCGATTCGACCTCAAGTCTTTCCTCCCGTGCCGTCCCTCCAATCTTGCGGACCTCGTGCTGGCACACGATCCACAGGGAATCTCCGTCCGGCACCAACCAGGGCCTTGAGTTGCGCGGCAGTTCGATGGTCGCATCGACCCGCGCCTGCCGGTCCTCGGTCGGAGAGAAGGACTTGCAGTCAAAGCGGCGCGTTCCAAGCGGCTCCTGGTCATTCCTCACCTGCTGTTGGATGAAGTGGATTCGCTCGGGTCCGGACACGGACTGCATCGCCGCAGCAGTGGAATGCTCGGTGCCAAACAGGCCGGCAATGTCGATCGGAACCCGCCCGAGCGCGAACCAGTTTCGATGAAAGAAGATAAGAAAATTGATTTGGAACACCGAGCCAATCAGCGCCGCCACGATCAGGATGGCGATGAACCGAGGACTCCGCTTCTCGAACGATTGTGGATCGGCGACTGGAAGGTTCATCCACATCCTTATCGTGCCGGACGATGCCGGTCCGGCGATGTTTGGGCGCGATCGGAATTCGTTGAGCGTCACACGGACGGCCGAAAGACGACGGCATTGTGCCTCGAAGCAACACGTTTTGAAACCCGCCGTCGGCGGCGACAGGATGTACGGGCGATGCCTTCGCGAAGTGGACCGTTTGACTCGGTCTTTCGACGTGGGCTATCGTTCCCGTGAGCCGTTCAGAATTTTTTAGGAGACAAACAATGCCCGCCGTCAAAGCCGCCGTTCAAGAATTGGCCAATAGTCTGCCTGAAGATGCCACTTGGAGCGAGGTGCTGTACCGCATCGTCATTCGCCAGAAGATCGAAGAAGGTCTGGATGACATGCATGCCGGTCGGGTTGTCCCTCACGAGGAGGTGTTCCGCGAATTGGAGGAGGAGGGCGACGACGAATGACACGCCTCGGATGGTCTGTTTCCGCGCAACGGGATCTCAAGACGATTCGGGACTACATCGCGAAGGATTCCAAAGTCAACGCCCGACGGTTTGTTCAGCGGATCAAGCGGTCGGCTGGTTCCCTGATTCGCTTGCCCGAAGCGGGCAGCCTGCTCCCCGAAGAGGGATTTCCCTTGTTGCGAGAAATCTTCGTGGGCAATTATCGGGTGATCTACCACTTCGATGGTTGTGAAGCGGTCACCATTGTGCGCGTCGTGCATGGCGCACGGCTCTTGCCAGAGTCGATGGCCCCTCCCGACAGCAAGTAGACGGTAGACTTTTGACAGCCACAGGAGAGGTAACGGGGTCGGGCGTTCCAATTCATTCCAGCCGTGTCGACCGACTTTCTTTCGGGGCCTCGCGTGAAGCCGGGAGGGTCCGACGTTAGATTGTCCCGCGTTCGAGGACGCCGTTCCGCAGACACCACATCCACGGGAGAGACTTCATGCCGCGCTCGGTCTTCAGGTCACGTTCGTTCGTCGGGTCGTTGGTTGCTGGTTGGGGAGCGGCCTTGGCCGCGATGGTTCTTGTCACTCCGGCCTTCGCGCAGGAGACGCCCGTCAAATGGGAGCGGATCAAGTTTGAAGACGCCTTCCGCGCCGAGGGCGTGGCCGTGGGAGACTTCAACAAGGACGGACGGCTCGACATCACGAATGGCGAGGCGTGGTATGAGGCTCCGAATTCTGACGATCCCAAAGGCGCGAATCTCTACAAGACCGGCAACTGGACGATGAGGCAGATTCGGACCGAAGGAATTCGCCGGTTCATCAACGATGGGGATTACAGTCAAAACTTCGCGCTGTGGACTCACGACATCAGCGGCGACGGCTGGCAGGATATCATCGTGATCGGCTTCCCCGGCGTGCCGTGTCACTGGTTCGAGAACCCGCAGAACAAACCCGGCCCGTGGAACCAGTACGAAATCTGGCACAGCGCGGCGGGTGAGTCGCCTCAGTTCCTCGACATCACCGGCGACGGCAAGCCCGAGTTGGTGATGACCTCGGAACCCGAACAGATGATGGGCTACCTCGAAATCCCGACGCCCGAGATGGCGAAGAAGAAGTGGGACTACAAGCAGGTCAGCGGTGAGAAACTTGGTGGGCTGGCTCATCGTTATTACCACGGCCTCGGCGCGGGAGACCTCAACCGCGACGGCAAGCAGGACATTTTGATTCCCGCCGGTTGGTGGGAGCAGCCGGCCAAGCTCGAAGGCCCGTGGGCGTTTCATAAGTACACGCTCAGTGCCAATGGTGAGGGTGGCTCTCACGCGGCAGCCGACATGTACGCCGACGATCTCGATGGCGACGGCGACAGCGACATCCTGATGAGTTCCGCACACGCGCACGGCATCTGGTGGTTTGAAAACAAGGGCGAAGGGAAGTTCCAGCAGCATGAGATCGACAAGAGCTACTCGCAGACTCACGCTCTGCACTATCAGGACATCAACGGCGACGGAACGAAGGATTTGATCACCGGCAAGCGGTTCTTCGCTCACGGCTCCACTGGCGATCCTGATCCGCTGGGCGAAGTCGTGATGTACTGGTACGAAGTGAAGAAGGGCGACAAAGCACCGCCGACATTCACCCCGCACAAGATCGACGCGGGCACCGACACGGGAGTCGGTACTCAGTTCTTCGTCGGCGACATCAACGGCGACAAGCTGCTCGACATCGTCTCGTCAAACAAGAAGGGGACGAACGTGCTGTTGCAGCGCCGCTAGATGTTGAATCAGACAACTAGCCCGACGCGCAAGCGAGGGCTTTGCGTTCGATTAACGGTTTGCCCTCGCTGGCGCGTCGGGCTAGTACGAATAGAAAGTCCGTGGACATGCTCAGCTCCCTCAACAGGAACCTCACCATGCGAATCGTTTTGTCACTTGGTCTCTTCATGGCCTCGGTCTCGTCACTGATGGCGGGCGATTGGTCGAACTGGCGCGGGCCGAATCAGGATGGCGTGGCCTCGGGCCAGGGCTATCCGACGGAATGGTCGGCCGAGAAGAACGTCGCGTGGAAGATCGAACTGCCGGGGCGAGGCTCTTCGACTCCGGCCATCTCGGGGGATCGCATCTTTCTGACGAGCGGAGCCGACGGCAAGAACGCCCTGCTGGCCTACGACCGCAGCGGCAAGGAAGTCTGGCGAGTCATCGTCGGCAGCGAACGGACTGGCAAGAGCAAGAAGGCGTCGGGGTCGAACCCTTCGTGCGTGACGGACGGCAAGCACGTCTACGCCTACTTCAAGAGTGGCGATCTGGCGTGTGTAGACTTCGCGGGGAAGATCGTCTGGCAGACGAACCTTCAGAAGGAGTACGGCGAAGACACGCTGTGGTGGGACTTGGGAACATCGCCCGTCCTGACGAAGGCCCATTGCGTGGTGGCCGTGATGCAGACGGGGCCGTCGTATCTGGTGGCCCTCGACAAACTGACGGGCAAGCTGGCGTGGAAGGCCGACCGAAACCTGGGTGCTCCCGAAGAGGCGGCTCAGAGTTATTCCACGCCCGTCGTGCTGAACGACAACGGCCAGGAGACGCTGGTTGTCCTCGGGGCCGATCACGTGACGGCTCACGATGGCGCGAGCGGCAAGGAAATCTGGCGCGTCGGCGGGTTGAATCCGGGCGGCGAACGCTTCTTCCGCTCGATCGCTTCGGCCGTCGTCCACAACGGGATCGTGGTGGCACCCTACGCGCGCGCCAAGACGATCACCGCGATCAAACTGGGCGGCAGCGGAGACGTGACCTCATCACAGATCGCCTGGAAAACGAACGACCTCGGAACCGACGTTCCCACACCGGCGGCGGCCGATGGCAAAGTCTACGTCCTCGGCGATCGAGGCATTCTGACCTGTCTGGACGTGGCGACGGGCAAGACACTCTGGTCGGGTCAGGTGGAGAAACACCGGCTGAACTACAGCTCATCGCCGATCCTCGCCGACGGCAAGATTTACATCACGCGCGAGGATGGGAAGACGTTCGTGCTGGCTCAAGGCCCCGAGTTCAAAGTCCTCGCCGAGAACGAACTGGACGGCTCACAAGCCGTCGCCACGCCGGTGTTCGTTGACGGCCGCATCTACATCCGCACCGACACGCATCTGTTCTGCATCGGCGGCAAGACGTAAGCAAGAAGGGGTCAGAGGGCAGGAGTCAGAAAGCAGAGCGACGCAGTTCCGCGTACTCCGCATTTCTCACGAGTCATCGAAGCCTGAAGCGCGAGCGAAGGAGCGCCAACGCAGACCTTCGCTTGCGCTTCAGGCTTCAATGCGCACTCTGTTGGACACGAATCCGACTCGTGAGTCATACGGGCTACTCGCCGTCCTGCTTCTCGTCGCGATCGGCTTGGCGTTTCAAGTAGCCGCTCAGCCACCAGCCCCAAAGGACGTAGTGCATCACGGCGAACCAGCCGATGCCGCCCACGACCAGCACCACGCCGAGCACCTGCGGCAAGACCAACGCCATCACGCCGAGGAGTGAGTTCGCGACGCCAAACACCATCAGCACCGCCGCGAACGTGCGCTGATCGGCTTCGCTCTTCGTCTTCTCGTCGTCGTTCATGCGAAGATCTTTTGCAGGGCGGTACGGCGGTGATGGAAGCCGTCGTCGAGGGCCTCCAGAATTTTGTCGGCTGTCACGATGAAACCCATCAGCCCGCCGGGCGGCTCGAACTCGATGTGGTTGACCAGCGAGACGCCTCCCGCCGGATTCGGCTCGACGATGTAGTCGTGCCTCCAGAACTTCAGCGGCCCTTCGATCATCAGTTCGCGAAACCGCAGCGGCGAGACCAACTCGACGATCTCATACGTAAGCTGCTGCACCATGCCATACGCCTGCACCTTGCAGGTCAGTCGGCTGCCGAGTTCGATCACCTTCGGCGGGTTCACGAACACGAACTGCGATTCGGGCGGAGCGATCGCCTGCAAGTTGGCCGGTTGCAGGATGAACTCGAAGACCTGCTCGGGCGTCGCGTTGAGCGGCGTGCGGCTTTCAAACAGTGGCATGAGCGGACCTGGTCGTTGGAGAGGGAGTCATCATCAGCCCGTCATTCTAGGCGCGACGCGAGGGCCTCGAAACCCTGATCGCGTTCTTCGGAGGGCAATCGCCATTTTCAAATGGGGTGCCACGGTCACGGAGCTTCGACGTGGCCGTGCGAGGATGTGAAGGCTGATTCCCCGTCTCACGGCCACGTCGAAGCTCCGTGACCGTGGCACCCCATAACCCAGATTCAACAAGGCGATGGCCCTG
>JAYUFF010001076.1:0-3218 GCA_043738825.1 Schlesneria sp. | reverse complement strand
CGTCACACGTCGAGCGAATCCAAACCGTCCATCAGATCGTCGAGGTCGTCGCGCGGCTTGGCGGGCTGACCGCATTGTCGCTTGGGGACTCCGACCGTCGCACCGACCGCGTCGCGTCCGTCGGCCACGAGTTCGGTGTCTCGTTCCATGATCGCCATGTCCAACGGCGACGGCGCGCCGAAGAGTTTGGACAGGTCGATCTTGAAGTCGGTCGCTCCGCCTCCCTCCGCGCCAGCGATGGCGGGCGTTTTGTGTTCCGGGAAGAAGATGGCGTTGACGGGACAGACGCGGCTGCACGCCGGGCATCCCTTTTTGCAGTTGTCCTGCTGCTCGACCAGGATGCGATCGGCCCCATCGACGCCATAGACGCCGAACAGGCAAAAGTCGATGCACTCCATGCAATTCGTGCAGCGGCTGTAATCGATGACCGGATACCACCGCCGACGAACGTCTTCGCCGCCGATGATAGTTGGCAGCGCGGGGGCCTGGTCCGGCGGTGCCATCGCCAACATCGAACCGTTGGTGGGTTGCGTGCCATTCGTCGCATGAGACTCATGGGAGTGATGGGAATCATGAGACTGATGAGACCCATTGGTCCCATTCGTTACATCAGTCCCATGAAAACCATTCGTGGATGGCTTACCGTTTGCCAACGACGAACTCGGCAACACGGGCAGCATCGATCGACCGCCCAGCCCCGACAGTTGTACGAGCGGCGGTCCCGACATCGCCTTCGCGATCCGCTCGATCTCGGTGAGGTACGTCTCCGGGTCCGGGTTGTCGCGCAGATCAATCACGAAAATCTGCCGGTTCGGAACGTTCAGCGAACCGATTCCGCGCGGTGCTGTCTCATCGGCTTCCTTGGCGGCGAGCTGCTCTTCGTCGTCTTCCTCATCCCCGGTCTCGACGACGTTGAGCAGCGATTCTCCAACTTGCCCCTTCACGCCGTTGCGATCAAGCACCCAACGGATCGCGCGAGGATAAAGCCATCCCAAAACGACGAGGTTCCCCTTCAGAGACTTCAGCCACAACATCCCCGTGTGGTCCGAGGTCAGGTCGTACAGATGCGGCACGACCGACACCTCCGCCGTCCCCGATAGCATCAGCCGCGTGGCGATCTCTTCCTCAAGATGCCGCTTCACCGGATTCTTGCCCGGAGCCTGCGAGATCACGACGGTCAATTTACGTCCGGCCATTTGGTCGTCCTTTTGCGGAGGTCGAGAGCGGAGGGCGGAGAGGCGAGAGCCAGACAAAACCGCATCAACTCGCGGGGCTCAACAATCACGTCCGATCCCGTTCCCGATTCTTCTTCTCTTGCTCTTGTCTCTCGACCCTCGTCTCTCGACTACTCGTTGTACTGGCTCTTCAACATCCGTTCCGTCTTTTCCCAGCCAGCCTCCAGCGCCTGAACGTATTCCTGCGGAGTCAGCAACGTCGCCTCGGTCGCCATCTCGTACAACCAACCTCGATCATGATTGTCGGCATTGATGAGCGACGGGTCGTTCAGCAGAGCTTCATTGAACCGGACCACGCGTCCATCGGCGGGAGCGTAGAGCGTGGAAACCGCTTTGGAACTTTCGATCTCGCCAATCGCCTGCTTCTTGCGAACGGGTGTGTCCGGGTCAATCTGCCAATCCAAAAAATAAACGTCCTGCAACAGCCGCACCGCATACGTTGTAAAGCCGAGCCGGAACGCTTCGCCCACGGGTTGCAGCCAGACGTGCGATTCGAGGTAACGGCGATCGGTCGGAATCTTCGCCTCAAATTTCCCCATCATGAACACGAGCGGCTCGGACATCGAAACGCACCAAATTGCGAGGGAATCGTCGGCGGAAAATAATGAGCGACCGTTTCAATACCAACCCGAAGCGTGAGCGAGGATGATTTCACGCGGGAATCCTCAACGCCCTCGCTTACGCTTCGGGTTGGTGTTTTGATTTTGAGTCCTCTTGCAGGACAGTCGGCAGGATCAATCTTCGGTGGCGGGCAAATCAGTTTCGGACTCTACACTACTCGACGCGGCGGCTCGTCGGAAGTTTGCGGGCATGGCGGGAGGTGGCGGCGGCGGAAACAGGGCGAGGATTCTTTCCAGCTCCTCGACGCAGCCGTCCATCGAAATCACCGCCTGCCGAAAATTGGTGTGGTCCGACGCGCCGGGAGCATCCGCGCGAAACTGGTCCGCCGCGGCCCGCAGCTTCCCGATCTTTTTGCGAAGGGCCGCCAGATACTCCTTCGGTTCCGAGACCTTCGGTTCCAGCGCCCGCGAGGTGTCGAAGACGGCTCTGACGATCTGCATCAGTTCGGGGAAGTCCTCGACGACCTCGCTGTGCTTGACGAACGTCCGCACCATCCAGGCATGCGCGAACATGATCTGGCAGCGATCGACGGCGTCGTCCGGTGAAAGTGCGGCGGGTTCGTACACGTCAGTCATGCGATACCTCCGATGGAAACGAGAGGCCATGTTGATGAATGCGTGTGGAATTCGTCAGAGCTTTCCACGATTTCCACAAGCTGGTCTGGAGGGAATCCGGTTTCGAGAAACTCGGCCAAGCCAATCCGGCACCTGCCTGCGGATGTCACCGATTCCTCGTCCTGTGAGCCGCTGTACATGTGTGCGAAGATCCGAACACAGCCAAATCGCCGAACCAGTTCTGTGATCGCGTCGCGATAGATTCGTTCCGCGTCGACTTGACGATTCCGACCGATGTTCGCCGATTTGGAATTCTGGCTTGCGTGGAGTGAGCGCGCGATCTTCGCTTCTGACCAACCCTTCTTGCGATGTCTCCGTCGAACACCTTCTGATCGTTCTGGATCTTCTTCGTGCTGTGGTGGCCAGAAAAGATCACAGGAACATCCGCCGTGGGTGATCTCAAAGCGAGCGTCACTTTTCAGAAACAAGACAGCAAGGTCGGAGTTCAACGACCTCCGAACACCGAGGCCGTTCCTTTGCTGATCGAGTTCTTCAACTGCCGTCCCACCTGCTGCATTCAGACCGATCGTGATGAACCAGCACATTATTCCTGGCCTGTCATGTGAAATGCAATTGCTGCCGCGTACTCTCGAATTTTGGCCACGGAGGAGACAATCTCGCCCATCGCCGTCTCGCCGTCCAACAGAACGGGATGATGCAGTGTGATCATCTCGGCGTCAGCGCGGGTGGCTTCGCGCAAGTCATCGGCCGCTCGAAATCGTCGCGAGGCGTGAATGAGATGCAGTCC
>JAYUFF010001075.1:0-8479 GCA_043738825.1 Schlesneria sp. | reverse complement strand
CGATCGCCGTGTTGCTGCTCCTCGATCTGATCTTGCGAGTGGTCTACGTGCGCTTGGTCCTCCGCATTTTCGAGTCCAAGCCTCCGTTTAGCGCACCGACGCTGCCGCCCGATCCGATGGCCGAAACGATCGAATTCCCAACCAGAAATGGCCTCGTGCTTCGCGGCAGTCTGTACTGTCACCCCGAGCGAAGGTCTCGTGGTCTGATCTTGTTTTGCCCCGAGATGGATTGCAGCCACTGGTCGGCCATGTCGTATTGCAGCGGTCTGATCGACAGCGGCTTCGATGTCATGTCATTCGATTTCCGTGGACAGGGTGAGAGTGATCCTCAACCCGACTACGTCCCCAACCACTGGCCGACGATGTTTGAAGTTGAAGACGTTCGCGCAGCGCTCGACTTCATCCAAACCCGCGACGATTTGCGGGGGTTGCCACTGGGTGTGATGGGTATCAGTCGTGGTTCGGCACCGGCGCTCATTGGTGCGGCAGAGTGCCCCGGGGTCGGTGCCGTTTGTTGTGAGGGAGCGTACTCAACCGATTCGCTCATGCTCTACTTCATGATGCGTTGGGCGACGCTTTATGTTCCGGCATGGGCCTTGAGTCTCGTGCCCAAGTGGCATTACCGGATCACGTCCAAAATGGTCCGTTGGACGAGCAGTATCCTTCGTCGTCGGCGGTATGTCGTGTTGGAAAAGTGGTTACCAAAACTCAAGGGTCGCCCCGTCCTGTTGGTGGCGGGTGAGCGGGACAATTACGTTCATTCGGATGTGACTCGTGAACTCCAGCGACGAATCAAATCGTCGTCCGCCAAGATCTGGCACGTTCCCCGAGCGAAGCACAACCAAGCGCGAGCCACCGCGGGTGCCGAATACGATCGCCGCCTGACGGACTTCTTCTCGCAGCTTCAAACGCCATTCACTGCGACTTGACTCACATCGTCGTTGTGGGGCAATCAGTCAGACGTCGCATCACTTGATGCGATTTGCATGGTTCTTCAATGCGTTCGGCCTCACGCTGCGATGTGGCAACAGTAGGCCGATTGACGCGCCCGTGATTTACGATATCTGCTCAAGGCGTCAGGCTTGAAAGCCTGTCTATCGTAGAGATGTCCCGCGCCGACTGTTCCAAACGGTAGCGGCCGACGGTGCCGGGACGAACATCGAAGTCCGACGAGGGCTTTGACTGGCTTCGTCCATTGGTGCGGGAACAGCTCGAGACGACGGTGACTCGTAACTGCGCGAGCGACTTTCGGGCGAGCCTCTCGCCGGAATGGTCTGCCACTGTTCGACGGATGGCTCTGGTGCGATCGGCGTTGGAGCGAGAGCAGTCTGAGGCAGTGGAACCGTGATGGCTGGCATGGTCGGAATGGATGCTGTCATCGGTGCTGCTTGAACGAATGATGGCGCATACCCAATCTGACTGGATAGGTATGGCAGGCCCATCGCCATTGATGGATGTCCGCAGGAATTGCACGATGCCGCGGCGGTAGGCATCGTGATTGGCGCTGGCATGGCCATGGCCGTCATCGGCATCGAAAAGGGAACGGTCTCGGTGATGTGCTGGACTGTCTGTACTGGCACCAACTGAGTCGATATCTGCGGCACGCGACGAGTTACCTGATAGGGCACGGCTCGCGTTGTCACTTGCTGTTGAACGACAGTCTGGGCGACCTGCTTGGTCATCGGCTTGGGAACCCACACCATCTGATAGTTGCCCTCATCGACGGTTACGTTGCGATACGTCGTGCTGGGGACGTTCTCGACAACCGACTCGTTGCGGATATGCGTCTCGGTGACATCGCGATAGGTCGTGACCTGCTGGGCGCGAAGTTGAGTTTGCACGACCGGTTGCGTTTGAGTGCAACTGCACTGAGCGTGAGGCATCTCACAGGTCTCGCAGCACTTGTGGAATGGGCGTCTGAACAACTGAGCCTGCGAGGTCTCGGGAATCAATCCGCCGATTCCGGCGCACAAGAGACACACCCAAAGGACACGCGTCATGACACCGACTCCTTGAACACTCACCCACAAGATGGGAACACGACAGCCAACAGAACAAATCGCTTTCTTATTCGGCAGCCGCGACGTGACTCCTCCAATCAAAAAAGTCATCGCAATCGTTTTTTTGCGAAATGTCAGCCGGGGTGCGAGTGTCTCGTTTCTTGGTCAGCGAAATGCAGCATTGTGACGGCACGACATGTGATCCGCATGACGACAGAACTGCAGTTTCTTTTGGAGTCAGGCAAGATTCGCACCCGGCAGTGGAGTTGGTGTCATCTTTGTTGCCGACTCCTTCAGGATGTCAGGGAAGAGGCTCAGCAGAGCCGGGTGCTGACGGAACAACGGCTTCCGTGCGTCGTTCGGTACGTTCCAGCAAAAGCGACAGCGTCGGTTCGGCGCGATCGAGAACAACGGCTGGAACCAGTGCGAGCCATGCCGACAGTACCACGAATGGTGCCAGCGCAATGAACTCATGGAGCGCCAAGTCAGCACGATCTTCCGGCTGCGTGGAGCGGGGCAGACGATCTGCCGTACCCGACAGACTTCGTGTAGTCGATTCGTGAGGCGGCGTCGGTCGCGAGGCATTCTGTGAAGAAGGGGCTCGCCCAAACAGGACTCGCTGGACGGTGGCGATCATCGAACAAATCAGCAGCAGCGACGCTGCGATTCCACAGGCAACCAACGATGCGCTCTCCCAAGTCAGCATCGACAGCACCAGCACCGAACCGGCGGCGCTGCAACAGGCCATCGTACCCGAGCAGACCAGCAGCGCGATCAGCATCGTCGCCAGCCTGGGTTGCGTGAATGCCAGACCTTCCATCACGTCGGCTTCCCGTGAACCGAGCCGCGATTGCAGCCTGCCGACGAGCAGAAACAGTCCGGCCACGGCCAATCCCTGCGATTGCACGAGCAGCCACGCGCCGGTCAGACCCTCGCGTGCGGGCAGCCTCATCGCCAGCAGGGCGAGTGCGAGCCAGCCCATCGACAGTGCGGCCACGAGTCGCTTGAGGTCACACTGCGCGATGGCCCTCAGTCCGGCATGCAACGCACCCACCGAGGCCACGACGCCCAGCAGCCGCGACAGTTCGACAGCCTGTTCGACAAACAGCGGCATCGCGAAGCGGACCCAGCCGCAGAACGCCACTTGAGGCAGCGCGATCGCCACCAGACCGGCGACACCGGCGGGAGCTTCCTCCAACGTCGTCACGTACCACGCCTGGAACGGGAACGCCGGCAATCGAATCGCGAGACCGAGCACGAGCAACACGCAGCCCCACGGCGCGAGGTCGCTCCACAACTGGAGCGCCACCTCGTTGCGAGTCACCATTGTTTGGAGGCCCTCGACCAGGCCGAGCGTGTCGAAGAAGAGCGGGCTGCGCCGCACATCGAAGTCGCTGCGGACCCACGGCCACGACACGGCGATCAGCGTCGTTCCGAGCAACGTCAGTCCGCAGCCGACGAGTTGATGAATGAGGAACCGACCCGCTGTCGTTCGACGATTCTGCTCACCCCACCGGCCGATCAGGAAGTAGAGTGCGGGGAGCGACATTTCAAATGCGATCAGCGAGACGATCGCGTCACGACTCGTCAGCGATGCCAACAAACAGGCTTCGCTGAGAAACATCGCGACGAAGTAGGCGACAAACGATTCGCCGACGCGAGGGCCGGGGATCAAGACGGCCGCCCAGACGGCCAGCGCGAGCCAGACGGCTGGCCAGAGGGTCAGCCCGTCGATCCCAAACGACAACCGCACGTCGATGCCTCGTCGAGCGGGACTCTTGTCGGCCGGGTCCGCTGCCTGCGATTCGGCCAGCCAACCGAGACTCACTTTCATTTGCGAGACATCGGCGCGGCCGCGTTGATCGACTCGATGCGGATCGTAGTTCCAGACGGCTGTGGCGAGCAGAAGACATGTGAGGGAGGCGTTGGAAATGGCCACCGGTCGCACGAGCAGCGTGCTCTGACGCGAAGCAACCGCGACGGACAGGACTCCGATCAGCGGCGAAATCGTCGCCATGAACGGCAGCATCTCGGCGGCCAACGTCAACCAGTGCATCGCGGGTGTGTCCAAAGTTCCGAGATCGGAGTCTGCATCACCGCGACCGGCTCACTGGTCATCATCGGAGATCTCGTCGGGAGCGGCTTCGCGACCGCTGGCGGCGAGCGCTGGCAGCTTGTTCAACGTGACACCGGCATTGCTGCCATCGCTGGCTCCGTTCACCGCCGGGTTCGAGGTGGCCATCGTGTTGAGTTCGACGGCGTCGGCGGTCATCTTCGTCCAGGAGCGGTCAGTCGGCTTGGCGCGCCAGACCACGGCGGCATTCGTCGAGCCGGTTCCCTCGTTGCCTCCCCAATAATTCCGCCACGCGTCGAAGTCGAGTTGCCGCACCATCGCCGCCGACTGGCGTCCGCCCAGTTGCCAGAACACCGCGAGCGAATCGTAGTAGTTGCGGTCGCCCTTCCAGAAGAACAGTCGCTGCATGTCCATCAGATCGCCCGCATCTTTCATCGCGATCAGCGGCCGGTTCGGTCCGCACGACAGGATGTTGTTGTTGGCAATGATCAGCAGCGGCGGTGTGCGATCCGTCAGGTTGTCGATCCCTTCCGTCAGGATCAGGCCGTCGGACAAGAGGCAGGTCGCGTGATCGAGTTCCAGCGTGACGCGATCGGATTCGACGTTGGCCAGTTCGGTTTGACACATGGCGTGGAAGAGCGAACCCTGTAACGCGACGAGTACGTCCTTGATCTGGAAGCGGACGGGCACGGCGTCGCGGAGCAGAATCAAATCGCACTCACCACGGATGAGACTTTCGGAGATCGAGACCTTCGGCGGTTCGGCGGGCATGCCATTCTTCATCATGCCGACGTTGCCGAGGCCCTGTCCGGCGGCGGCCACTTGCTCGATGACGCAGGCCGGTTGCGCGTGCGGATTCGCGACGGTGATCGTCACGCCGTGAAGCTGCAACTTTTCCGGACGTTCGAGCGAGAACAAGGCCCACCGGTCGGCCGTGATTCGTTCGGGAATCGTGAAGGCGAGATCGACGTTGACCAGTTCCAACGAACCGCCGGTCACGGTGACCATCCGCGATTGAGTCGCATCGTTGGGTGGCTCGGTCGGAGCGAACGCGATCAAGGGGCGGAAGCCGATTCCGCCGCGCACGATGATGTTCTTCTTGCCCGACAGGCGAATCGGTCGCTCGACCTCGCCGCGACTGCCGTTGTACCGCAGTTCGATGATGCCGCCTTCCTTCGCTTCGGCGCAGGCCGCTTCCAAGCTGACGTATGTTTTCCCGTCGAGGATCGAAACCACCTTGCCCGCGTCGGTCGGGGTTGGTGGTGTTGGAACGGCCTCCGCAACACTGGTCACCGGCTTGGCAATCGTCGTTGCTGGCGGAAGCTCATCCTTGCCGGGAACCGAGACGGAGGCGCTCGGCTTGGGATTGGGTGGCACGTCCGTTCCACCGGGCCGCGCATTGGAAGCACCGCTGAGCAACGGCAGTTCCTTCGTATCGAACATGCCATCCGCCAGCTTCGGGTCGAGCGGTATGGGGCGGAGAATGCTGTCGCGCGGTCCGGCGAATTCGGTGTCTTCGGGGAGCAGCGGACCGTGTGTCACTCCCGCGACCGATTCCCCGGTGATGAATTTTGAATGGGGAGTCGTTGGAGGAGTTGCCGTCGCCTTCAATGCCTGCCGCTTCGCATTGCCATCGGCCGAGCCGGAAGCCGAGGCCATTGGCGAGGTCGGACTCGTGGTCTTCACCGGCTCGTCAACAGGAGCTTGAACCGCGACCGCTGGCGCGGTGCGAAGATCGAAGCGTTGCAGCAGCGACGGGTCGCGTTCCATCGCTGCCACGAGCAGGATCAGCGCGGCGGCCGTCACGACCCAGCCGATGTTTCGCTGCCAAGTCGGCGGTTGGAACCGAGTCGCTGTCAGCCAAACCTGACCGTCGATCGGGACGGCTCCCGAGCCGAGCGATCTCGCGACGAGCAACAGATCTCGCAGCAACTCACCGGGGTTCGCGTAACGTCGGCGCGGGTCGCTCGCCATCATGCGGCGAACGACCGCCGACAACTCGGGAGACACGCGGCGGTTCTTGCGAGCCGGATCGGGAGCATCTTTTCCCTGATGATCGAGCAACTTTTGCAGCACGGTTCCCTCGGGATAGGGCGGCTCACCGGTCAGCATGTGATACAGCGTGCAGCCGAGCGAGTAGATGTCACTGCGGACATCGACGTTGCGCGGGTCTTTGGCCTGCTCGGGCGAGATGTAGTCGAACGTGCCGAGCGTTGTCCCCGCCACGGTCAACTCGGCGGAGGCCTCATGACTTTCCCGCCTCGCCAATCCGAGATCGACCAACTTGGCGCGACGCTGCGGCGTGATGAGGATGTTCGAGGGCTTGATGTCTCGATGGACGACACCGGCCGCCGACGTGTGGCTGAGCGCGGCGGCCAACTGCATCGTGTAATTAACCGCTTCGGCCGGGTCGAGCTTTCCCTTCAGGCGAATCACGTCGCGCAGGTTCGATCCGGCGATGTATTCGTAGGCGATGTAGTGCAGCCCCGCATCTTCGCCGTAGAAGAAGACGCGCGCGATGTTGTCGTGATCGAGCCGCGCCGCAGCGCGGGCTTCGTTCTGGAAGCGCTGCACCGACGACGGATCCACCGACAGCGAAGGGGCGAGAATTTTGAGGGCGATGTTGCGCCGCAACCGCTCGTCCGTGGCGAGGAAGACTGATCCCATGCCGCCGATGCCGACACGACGTTGAATCGTGAAGTGACCGATGCGCACTCCCGCCACGTCATCCGCATCGGCTGCCGTCGGGAACAAGCGCCGACTTTGATTGAGTCCGGCGTCGGAGACCACTTCCACCGGAACCACAGGGGCCGGCGAATGAAGAGACGTAATGACGGTTTCAGACCCTTGCACGACCGGGACACGCCAGGCGAACGGAAACGCCGAGACATGCCCCAAGCCGGGCGGGCTGTCGGGTGGCAACTGGCTGTCCGATTTGAGGTGACTGCTGGCCATGACTTTCAGTCTCAGTGTCATTCGTGACCGCGAACTCAGGGTGAGTTCACGCGGTTTGATTCCGGGCTTGTTATACCTCACGCGGCCTCAAGTGAGACGTTTAGCCCCAACGCCATCGGCGTGGGAGCGATCAACGCGGTGCCCACATTCGCGCCCATGCCGATGGCGTTGGGGCTAAACGTAAAACATCTCATTCGTGACCGTGCGAGGTATAGTTATCGGTCGGCGTTCGCTCCGCGTGGGCATTGTAGACGACCAACTCACCGAAAAAGTTCACCATCTCAAACTTTCTGAGGCCATCCGAACATCGTGTCTCGACAACGAATGCCGGTCTCATGCTGAGCGATCCCGTGTCAGTCACCTGCTGCGCCGGGCAAACGCCACAACTGCGGTTAGCCCGGATATTCATGGCCGCACACTCACCCGAAGCGTAAGCATCGTTACGGTTCGCCCTCGCTTACGCTTCGGGTGAGTGTGACTGACCGGCCCACGAGAACTCAGAGTGGCTGTCCGCGCGTGGCCAGTTTGTCGACTTCGGTCGCGATCGCCTCGAACAGGGCTTCGGCCTCTTCGCTGAGACCCTCGGTGTATTGATCGGACTCAAACACCATGGCCGCATGATGGCGGATCGTCACATCGGCAATGGGAAGTGCGTCGGACTTGGGATCGTGCGGACGCGACACCTTCCGCAGATCGTGTGCTTTGGGTACAAACGCATGCTCCAAATGCTCGATCAGGTCGTGAGACCTGCGTGCGGCCTCGCGAATCTTGTCGCGCAATGTGAGCTGATCCAAATTCAGTGATCGAGCCATGAGACGTGCCATCCCGAATGGGTGAAGTGAGACTGCGGCGTATTAGATCGTCCAGCGGCGAACAACGTCAAGACGCATGGGCCAGACGAGGAATGGTTGAGGGGTGATGGCCAGAAAAGGCGAAGCCATCCCACCCAACCAACCTTCAACCTTCAACCTTCAACCGCCCTGGGTGCTGACTGCATGAGAATCCTGGTGCTGGCCGACATTCATGCCAACTGGCCCGCACTCAGCGCGATCCGCGAGGCGTTTGATGCGTGCTTGTTTCTCGGGGATCTCGTCGAGTACGGGGTCGAGCCGATTCCGTGCATCGACTGGGTGCGCGAACATGCCACCTTCGCGATCAAGGGCAATCACGATCATTCGGTCGCTCAGCGCGTGACGCCTCCCGCCGGATCGGGCTTCCGCAAACTGGCGGGAGTGACTCGACAGCAGCACTGGAGCGTGTTGTCTGCGTCGCACTTCAAGTACCTGTCGCGGTTGCCCGTGACGCAGACGGTGCAACTCGACGGAAACCGCTTTCATCTCGTCCATGCCACGCCGCGCGATCCGATGGACGAGTATCTGGCCGACGAACCGGAACCGTGGCGCGTGCGACTCGCCGGGATCGAGGCCGACATCGTCTGCGTCGGGCACAC
>JAYUFF010001074.1:0-8484 GCA_043738825.1 Schlesneria sp. | reverse complement strand
GCCGCTTGAACGTGTCGATGAGCGGATCGAACGGCCTCTTCGAGTGACTCGGTCTCGCGATGAAAGGCCACGTAAGGCTCACCGCAATGTTCGCCGGGAGAGCAGTCGTCAGCCCCTGCTTCAAAAAGGGCATTCGACCAGTCGAGCAACTCGCGCGATTCCGGCGCGAGCCAAAAGGTGAATTCAAACAGTCGCTGAGTCATATCATTCCACCTCGGTTTCGGTCCCTGAACCTACTTCGGACTGGCCACAATGCGGGCATCGGTCCACGTACCGTACAATGTCACGGGCATGAGCCTCTGGATTGCGCGGCGTGGACCAGACGCTTTTCTGACAACCCTCGCGCACACCTGCCGGGCACTTGAGGATGCAATAAGCATGACCACCACCCGGTCGCTGAGTCCAGCCCCGACTCAGCGCGTACTCAATCGCGGCCCGGATGTGCTTGTTGGGATGCATCATGCTTTCTGCGATGACTGGACTACTTCGCCTTCTTCTGGAACGTGTAGATTCCCTTGCCGGTGGGGCTGACGATGTTGAAGTAGACTTCGCCCGCTTCGTCCTCGCCGAAGCTGATGACGGCCAGGACGCCTCCGCTGTAGGGGATCGAGCGGTTGGCGACGACGGCCTTCTTCGCGTCGTCGTACCTGAGCGCCCAGATCTTGCCCGAGACGTAGTCGGCGTACAGATAGTGGCCGGTCAGTTCGGGAAGCTTCTTGCCGCGATAGACGTAGCCACCGGTGATCGACTTGCCGATGTCGTGGTGGTACTCCCAGATCGGGTCGATCAGGCCGGGAGCGTCGCTCGTGCTGTTCGGTGCGAACGGATGCTTGGCCTCGCGCAGGTTCCAGCCGTAGTTACCACCCTTCACTCCGAGGTTGATCTCTTCCCACAGGTTCTGACCGACGTCGGCGATCCAAAGCTGACCGGTCTGGCGATCGAACGAGTGACGCCAAACGTTCCTCAATCCGTAGCAGTAAATTTCGGGCAGCGCGATCAACTGCTTGTTGGCCGTTTTGTCGATGAACGGATTGTCTTTGGGGCAGGCATACTTCTTGCCGGGGTCTTGCTTGTCGATGTCGATCCGCAGAATTTTGCCGAGCAGCGTCTGCAAGTTCTGTCCGCTGCCGTGAGGATCGTTGCCCGCTCCTCCGTCACCGAGGGCGATGTACAGATAACCGTCCGGGCCGAAGCAGATCGTCCCTCCCTTGTGGTTCCAGTACGGATGAGGCTGCTTCAACAGCACCTCTTCGCTGGCGGGATCGGCCTTGTTCGGGTCGTCCTTCGAGACCTTGAACCGCGACACCACCGTCGTGTGTGCTTCACTCGATGAGACATAGAAGACGAAGAACTCGCCGTTCGTCTTGTACTTCGGATGGAAGGCCATCCCGAGGAAGCCCTCTTCGTTTTCCTTGTCGATGTACTGCACCTTCGACTTGATGTCGAGGAAGACCTTCGTCTCCTTCGCATCGGGCGCGAAGACGTGAATGATCCCCTGTTGCTGCGGGACGAAGAGGCGGTTCGAGCCGTCTCCCGCATTCGTCAGCAGGATCGGGCGCAGCGGCGTCGGCACGCCATCCTTGTCCGACTCCCACCCGGTCCACTTGAGGTTCTCGAACGCGACCACCGGCTCAACAGCCAGCGGCGATTCATCGACTTGAGCAGCAACAAACCGGCAGGGCCAGACGATGAGCAATGCAGCAAACAAACAGAAGCGTCTCACGATGGAAGGTTTCCTAATCTGGGGGAGCGACGGACAGTTAATGATGTTTGGCGAGGGTTGATTGATGTTCGGCGCGGGTCTCCCGACCCCGCCGAAACGCGCGACCGCAGGTCTCCTCTTCCCTTTCGATCAGTGGCCGAACTCGGAAGAGGAGACCTGCGGTCGGCCCGTGTGCGGGGTCAGGAGACCCGCGCACAACATTGCGAGCAGCTATGACAACTCGGCACGGACGGTTTCGAGCAGCTTTTTGGTGAGGTTGATTCCATCGACTTCGCTGTGCTTGCTCCCTTCGTACTCGACGCCGATCCAACTGCGGTAGCCGTAGGTGAGGACGATGGGGAGCATCTTGCGGTAGTCGGTCTTGATTTCGTTGCCCGCGTCGTCGAATTCGTGCGACTTGGCGCTGACTCCCTTGGCGAACGGCATCAGTTCTTCCGTCCCCTTGTAGCGGTCGTACCAGATTTTGGGAGCGACTTGGAAGTTGCCGAAGTCGGGCAGCGTGCCGCAGCCGGGATGGTTCACCGTGCGCATGACCTCGGCCAGCCACGCGCCGTTCGACGACAGACCACCGTGATTCTCGACGATCACGCCGATGTTGTGCGTCGCGCCAAACTCGGTCAGTTTGCGGAGACCGTCCGCCGCCAGCTTGATCTGCTCGCGGTACGGGCCGCTCGATTGGGCGTTCACGCGGATCGAATGGCATCCCAGAAACTGTGCCGCTTCGACCCACTTGAAATGATTCTCGACGGCCGTCGTCCGCTTCTTCTCGTCGGCATCACCCAACGCTCCCTCGCCGTCGCACATGATGAGGACGCTGGTCACGCCGTTGTCTTCGGCCCGCTTCTTCAACTCACCGAGATACGCCGCGTCCTGAGCCTTGTCCTTGAAGAACTGGTTGACGTACTCGATGCCCTCGATTCCGAACTCGGTCTTGGCCATCTTGGCGAAGTCACGAGGGTCGGCCTTGTCTTGGAAGAACCGCCGATGCAGCGACCACTGTGCCAGCGAAATCTTGAACAGTGGCGGCTTTGCGGGAGGATCAGCGGCGAACAGACCTCGCCCGAGAGAAGTGGCGGCCAGCAATCCGGCCGAAGCCGACAAGAAATGACGACGAGAGAGCGACAACGACATTGGTGGTTCCTCAAACGGGTGATGGCTCGGGGGGGACGAAACGAGTGCGGGGATTCTATTCGTCGAGCCGAGCGATTGGGAACCGTGACGAGTCGTGATGCAGGGCCATGCCTTTTCAAAGTAGGGTGGGACCAGCTCGCATCGAGCGCCGGCCCACCATGATGAAGTCACTGGCAATGATGGTGGGCCGGCGCGGCGAAGCGCCGCTGGTCCCACCCTACAAACGTCCGGCCCCAAACCGGTTGTTCACCGGTTCTGATACGGCATGAGCAGTCCCGCTTGGGGAGTCTCGTCCAAACCGGGGAAGTGGCCGTGAGCGATGGCATCGCCCAGCGAGGTGACTTGTTTGAAGTAGCGGTCTGTGGGGAGTCCGCCCGACACGCGGCGACGCAACTCATGGCAGACGGAGTCGGCTGCTTCGTGGACGACTTCGTTGTCGTGTCGTGCGGCGTACAGGCTGGTGACGAGTACGACCACTGCGAGTTGAATCCGTCCCGACAACTCGGCCATGCGGCACTGACGGTCGGCCAGTTTGAGTTGGAACTTGCTCATCGTGCCGCTGATTTCGAGCGAACTTCGTTGCAGCCAATGCGCGGCGAACTCGGCGTGATCTCGCAGCCGGGTATGACCTTCCAACCCCGAGGCGGCGTAGCCATCGGGCTGTTTGAAATCCAGATGAGGATGATGCAGCTTCCGACCGACGAACCATTTCGTGTAGCTCATGAGCGGTCCCTTCAGCGCCCACAGGTGCGACGGGTTCGCGAGGTTTGGCTGCCTGATCCCCTTCGCCGCGAGAGCCATCCCAATCGGCTCGAAGAACTGCTTGCCGTGGTGCTTCACGAGTGACTTGAAGAACGCCATGCTGAGCATTTCCCCTTCGCCCTCGTAGATGCACGGGGCGAGGAATTCGTGGACATTGTCGCCGAACAGGTGTCCGTGCAGGAACGACCGGCCGCCGTGAGTTTTCATGAACAACTCGATGGCCGCCTCCTTCTGAGCCTCGCTGCCGAAGATCTTCGCGATGATGCATTCCATCTCACCGCGATAGCCCTGATCGAGCAGGCCCGCCGTCCAATCGGTCAACGCATCACACGCGACGATCAACCCCGCGAGGTGCCCCATCCGGCGGCGAACCAGCTCGCGCGTTTCGATGGTCTGGCCATACGTCTTCCGAAACTTGGACCACGGGATCATGTTGGCGAGCATCAGTCGCATCACTCCCGTCGCATTGGCACACAGTGCAACGCGGCCCCGGTTCAGACCGTGATAGGCAATCGTCAGCCCGTCGCCGTCGCCGGGGTCGAGCAGATTCTCGACCGGCACGGGGAAGTCTCGGAACACGATTCCCTGGTTGTGAGCATGCCGCAGCGCGTAGAGGCCGTACGGTTTCAGTTGGAACTGGTCGGTCTCGCGGCTTGGCAGATCGACGATCAGCACGGCCGGACGGCCTTCGATCAGACAGACCAGCCCGATCGTGCGACCCGGCGCGACGTTCGTGATGAACAGCTTCTCGCCCGTGACGTAGAAGGTGTCACCGCGCCGGACGGCGACCGTGCGGAGAGCCGTCAGGTCCGAGCCGGCACACGGCTCGGTAAGGGCGAACGCGGAGAGACGCTCTCCGCTGGCCAGCTTTGGCAGGAAGCGTTGTTTCTGCTCGGCGCTGCCGAAGGTTTGCAACGGATCGACCGCCCCGATGCAGCCATGCACGGAGGCCAGTCCGGCAATCGTCGGGTCGAGCTGCGCTATCTTGGTCAGGAAGCGGGCGAACTCGGTAAACGAAGCCTCCGCGCCGCCGTAAGCCTGATCGATTAGCAGGCCCCAGTAACCGACATGCCCCAGGTTGTGAAGCACCTCGTCGCGGAATTTGCCTCGCGCGTCGAGCAACGATCCTTGGATCAGGTGATCTTCGACGACGGACAATGAGTCACGCATGACGGCCGTGGGGCAGGTTTGCAACCTGCCCGTACCGGCTTCCGGAAAGCGAGAGTCTCCTTCGCGCGAGACAATCGTTGCAGCCGCCTCAGAAGAAGCCCCCCTCACCCTAACCCTCTCCCCCGAGGACGGAGGAGAGGGGACAGGAGGAAAGAACAATTCGGCAGGGACGGCGTTGCCCCACACCGCGCGGTGGATCGGGCTGCTGGCCGTTTGATGTTGTCGCGAGAACAGCGACTCGACCTGGTCGTCCGCCTTGTCCATCGCACCAGTCCGACGGACTTCTTCATCGCTCTTGCCCCCGAGCTTCAGAGCCGTTTCGGCGAACGAAGCCTCGGTTCCCGACATTCGCTTTGCGACTGCGGGTGGCAATGTGCCGGCCGATTGATCGGTTGCCAGCGGTTCATTGATGTTCGCGATCATGATGGCCTCCTTTGGAGTGCGGCGATTCATCGCCGCTTTGGTTTCTGAGCATGACGAGAAACGGGGTAATCACTTTTCAAAACCAGCCCGACGCGCGAGCGAGGGCTTAGCTCAAAAACGATGCCTAACCCTCGCTTGCGCGTCGGGCTGGTTTCTAAGTGGACAAGTAGGAATGCGGCGACGAATCGCCGCACTCCAAAGTCACCATGCGTGATGTTCGTGTGGACGTTCGATCTGTTCGATCAGCCACGTGGCGGGAGCGAACCGTGGCCCGAGCGTCTTCTCGAAGTATTCAAGCTTCGCCACCGTCTCGCCGTAGCCCTGCAACTCGCACATCCGCAGCGGGCCGCCGGTGAAGGGGGCGAAGCCGGTCCCGAGGACCATCGCCAGATCGATCTTCCACGGTTCGGAGACGACCCCCTCTTGCAGACACTTCGCCGCTTCGTTCGCCAACCGGAGGACGATGCGGTCGCGAATGTCGTCGGTTTTGATCGGACCTGTCACCTCACTCCGGCGTGTCCCGTTGCTGCGGTGGTCCGGGGACTGGGCCGCGATGACGGGTCTGCCTTTCTTCCCCTGCTTGTACCGATAGAAGCCGCGTCCCGATTTCCGGCCGAGGTCTCCGCGAGTCACCATCTCGTGGAGTCGCTCCGCCGTGGGACTCGGTTGCGGGCTGAGGCCGCTCAGGGAATCAGCCACATGCACAGCGACATCGAGTCCCACCTGATCGAGCAATTCCAGCGGACCCATCGGCATGCCGAACCTCTTCATCACCCGGTCGATCTCCTGTGTTGCGACCCCTTCATCAAGCAATCGCACGGCCTCGTCGAGGTACGGGAACAGAATCCGGTTCACGACGAAGCCGGGGCTGTCGGCGGTGACCACCGGAACCTTGCCGAGTTTTTTGACGAACTCGACCAGCATCGCCACGTCCTCGTCGCGCGAGTGGTCTGTGCGCACGATCTCGACCAGCGGCATCCGATGGACCGGATTGAAAAAGTGCAGGCCGAGAACCCGGTCGGCATCGTGCAGCGGGAACGCGATGGCCTTGATCGACAGCGCCGACGTGTTCGACACCAGCACGGCGTTCGGCGGGCAATACAGTTCGAGATCGCGGAAGACTTCGCGCTTGATGTCGAGCCGCTCGGTGACCGCTTCAATGGCGAGATCCACGTCGGTGAAGGCCCGCCAGTCGGTCGTGGCCACGATGGCACCGAACTTGTGGTCGGCGTCGTCCTCGGTCAGCGCGTGCTTTTTCACGGACTCGCGGAACAGGTCGTTGACGCGGCCCAGCCCCGCTTCGAGCAGATCGGCGTTGACCTCCTTCAGCACGACCTCGAAGCCCTGCGTGGCGGCCCAGTGCGCGATCCCCGCGCCCATGATGCCGCCGCCAATCACGCCGACCTTCTTCACGCGACGCGGCTTGATCGTCGAGCCGTGAGTCCACGTCTCGGACTTGCGCGCCCGTTCGCGCTGGAAGAACAGGCCGAGCAAACTGCGATGCGTTTCGGTCAGGAGCAGGCTGGCGAACTCATCGCGCTCGACATCGAAGCCGTGTCCGGTGCCCACGCGCAGTCCTTCCGAGACCGCTCGCAGGATGGCGGGCAGCGCCGGGTAATGCTCGACGTTCGCCGCGATGCCTCGCCGAGCCTGCCACATCACCAGCCGTCGGCCCCACGCGGTTCGGTCCAGGAACCACTTGGAGACTCCGCCAATTGAGAAGCCAAGGCCACGACGACGCGGCTTTTTGCCGTTCAGCAACCCGGCCACAAACTGGTTGAGTTCCTGATCGAGTTCATTCGGCGAGACGACTCGATCCGCGAGGCCGATCTTCATCGCTTCGCGCGCGCCGACTTTCTTGCCCGTCAGCAGCATCGGCAATGCGGCCGTGAGGCCGACGAGTCGCGGCAGTCTTTGCGTTCCACCCCAGCCCGGCAGCAGGCCGAGTTCAACTTCGGGCAGTCCGAGTTTCGTGCGCGGATCGTCGAGGACCAGCCGATGTTTGCAAGCCAGCACGAACTCCAAGCCGCCTCCCAGACAAACGCCGTTGATCACGGCGACCGTTGGAATCGCGAGGTCTTCGAGCCGCTCAAACAGTTCCTGCCCGGCATAGCAGGCTTCGCGCGCCTCGACGGCTGTGTGCAGCCGCTCGATCATGTGCAGGTCCGCGCCGGCCAGGAACCCGTTTTCCTTGCCACTGCGAAACACGAGAGCCTTCACCGTCTCATCGTGTTCCACGGCGAGCAGCAACTCGTCGAGATCGTGCAGCACACTCTCGTTGAACACGTTCATCGGCTGGCCCGACACGTTGAGGATGGCCGTCATCACCCCGCGATGATCGCGATGCACGTCGAAGTTTGTCAGATGAAGATCGGTCATGATTGTGTTCCTTGCGTCTTGGATTTTGTCCTGTCCCCTCGCCCCCTGCCTTGGAGGGGAGAGGGTTAGGGTGAGGGGTTCTTCGTTCAGCGGCTCACTCAGATTTCAGAGCGTTCTCACCGACCGGCCCCCTCACCCTAGCCCTCTCCCCCGAAGACGGGGGCGAGGGGACAAAGCCTTCCTCTCACAGTGACTTACTTGATACTCGTCTCCACCCACATCGCCATCCCCTGCCCGCCGCCGATGCAGAGCGTGGCGAGTCCTCGTTGCAGACCTTTCTCCTTCAGGGCGCGGAGCAATGTCAGCACGAGCCGCGCGCCGGTCGTGCCGACGGGATGCCCGAGCGCGATCGCGCCGCCGTTCACGTTCAGTTTATCGGGCGGGATCTCGCCGAGGGCCTTCGTGCGGCCAAAGTGCTCCTCGGCGAACGTGTCCGAGGCGAAGGCCCGCTGGCAGGCGATGACCTGCGCAGCGAAGGCTTCGTTGATCTCGAACAGGTCGAAGTCCGACAGTCTCAGACCGTGCCGGGCGAGCAGCTTGTGCGTGGCATGGACGGGGCCAAGTCCCATGCGACGCGGCTCACACCCGGCCACGGCGTAGTCTCGAATGAATCCCAATGGAGCGAGGCCCAGCCCCGAGGCTCGGCCCGGCGGCAACAGCAGCAGCGCGCATGCGCCGTCTGTGATGGGACAACTGTTGCCCGCCGTGATCGAGCCGGAGGCAGCCGCCACAGGCGGTTTCTTGGAGCTACCGCTCCGAGAGGGAACGGAGCCTTCATAAACCGCACGGTCTTGAAATTCCTGTGGAGGGACAAACAGCGGCTTCAATTTCGCGAGGGCTTCCATCGTCTGGTTGGCTCGTGGACCGGTGTCGCGTGAGACTTCCTTCGCCGAACC
>JAYUFF010001073.1:0-8485 GCA_043738825.1 Schlesneria sp. | reverse complement strand
TTCTGCGGTAGCCACTCTCGCCAGAGAGTGGGTGTTTTTCCCTGTGAAACCCACGGTCTGGCGACCGTGGCTACGTCTCCATTTTGGCCGCGCGAGGTATAGATTCCCCGCCACCGGGCTTGTCCCGGTGGCGGGATCAATTTGAAATTGTCGGTCGCCTTACGCCGCAACCCGCTGCTTCGGCAGCCAGGTGCTGCCGACGACGAAGACCACACTCGCACAGCACAGCATTGCGAACCAGTCGCCAAACCGGACGTACAGGCTGCGGCGGGGATCGAGCGGCACCGTGTGAATCAGCGCCGCGCTGAGTTGCCTGTGCCACGCTCCCGTCTTCGGATCGCGAGCCGCTGTGCGTGGCTTGGCCGGCGCGTTCTTGCGAGCGTCTCCGTCGATAAAGACTTCCGGATCGAGGATCGCGCCGTCGCCATCGACGATCGCACTGATCCCCGTGTTGACCGCTCGCACCAGCGGAGTCCGGCACTCGACCGCGCGGAAGGCCGACGTGATCAGATGCTGATCCAGTTCGCTCGACCCGTGGAACCAACCATCATTCGTGAGGTTCACGAGCAGATCGACTTCTCGGCCCGTGTCGTTGGCCGATCCCGCCGCGACGATGCCGCGCACCAGATGCGGCACGGTGTCCTCGAAGCAGATCACGGGAGCCATCCGCCACTTGCCATACTCGAACACGGCCGCCTGCTCACCCTTGTCCAAGCCGTCGGAGCCGCGATACGGCGTGAGGCCCATCAGCCACGGCAGCGATTCGCGCAGCGGGATGTACTCGCCGAACGGCACTCGGTGCAGCTTGTCGTAGCGCCCCGCCAAGCCCACGTCGGGCCGCACGAACGCCGCCGAGTTGTACTGTCGCAAGCGGTCTGGTCCGGCGTCAGCGGCATGCAGGCCCACGATCAGCGCCGCATTGGTTCGCAAACTTTCGGTCGCCAGCGTTTTACGAACCATCTCGTCACGCCAGACCTCGGGTTTGATGTAGGGAGCCAGCGTATCAAGCTGCTCATCGGTCATCCCTTCGGCGGCGTTGAGCAACGGAAACGGAAACATCCCCTCCGGCCAAACGATCAAATTGGGCTGAAATTGCACCGTCTGAGCCATCAGTCGCAAGTGAGTCAACAGGATATCCTGCTCGGGCGGCGACGGGACTCGCAGCGACGCCGGGAAGTTCCCCTGAATCAACGCCACGCGCGGGCCGGGAGTGAACGCGGCCTGACTCCGTCGGACATACCCATACGTCAGCGTCGAGCCAAACACGACGACGGTCGCCGCAACTTGAACGAGTTGCCCCAGCGACAGCCCCGACGCCGTGACCGGCCCCGTCGAGGAATGAACCAGCCGCAACCGAATCAACCACGCATGCGGCACGAGCAGCGCGAGGGCTGCGGAACTCATCGCGATCACAAAGCTGACACCGTACGCGCCGACCAAGTCGCTGATCTGAATGAACTCCAGCCAGCGATACTGCGAGTGACCGAGGAAGTACCACGCAAACCCGGTCATCAGATGAGCACGCAGATATTCGAGGCCCGTCCACACGACAGGCCCCGCCGCCACGAGCGGCATCCCCCACCGATGAACCGCCACGCGCGAAACCGCGACGAACGCGACCGAGTACATCGCGAGATAAACCGATAGCGCGGACCACGCGATGTACATCGTCGGATCGCCGAGTCGCATCCATTGCAAAGTCGCCAACTGCCCGAGCAGCCCACCACAGTAAACGGCCGCGTACATCCAGCGTGTGCGCTGTTCGATCCGCACCAACAGCAGCAACGGCACCAGCGCGATCCACGCCAGCGGACTGGCATTCACCGGAGTGAAGCAGGCCCACAACAGAGCGGCCGACAACAGCGACATGCTCCACGCGCCCAAGCTTCCGACCAGGAACCGCCGCCCCTCCTGAGCCGTCCGCGCCGTGGCGATGATGTCACGAACCGACCGATCTGCCTGCGTGTCTCGCCGATCCTCACCGGCCGCCTGTTTCTTGTTCGCCGCCATCGTCTTGTTCGCCGCTATCGTTGCTCTGGCCATGATTCGCATCTCCTTCCCTGGAGAGTTTGCTCTGATCTTTTCCTGCCCCCTCCCCTCAGCTTTGCGGGGAGAGTCTGCTGTCTCTTCGTCTTCTCTTGCCTTCTCTTTTCCTGTCCCCTCGCCCCGGCTTTGCGGGGAGAGGGTTAGGGGTCTTCTCTTGTCCCCTCGCCCCCGTCCTCGGGGGAGAGGGCTAGGGTGAGGGGGCCGATGGTAGTTCAAGCCCGCCAACGTGGGAACGGCGATTCTGGGCCTGTCGTCTCCGATTCAACGCGGGTCAACTAGCCCGACGCGCAAGCGAGGGGTGAACGTCCATTGTTTGCGAAACCCTCGCTTGCGCGTCGGGCTAGTTTTCAAACACGACGATCACCACGCAATCACCTCCAGCATGTCCCCCGCGCGGTACTCCTTCGCCTCCCCCGACAGAAACGCCATCCCGTTCGCCGCGACGGTGCCGCACAGATCGGACGAGCCATGCCACGGGACGAGCTTCACCACGGCTCCCTCGGGCGACCACATCAACTTCGCCGGGTGATACGTCGGCCGATCCGCCCGCGCCGAGTAATCATGTTCGAGCTTCGCCGGCATCGGTCTCGGTTTCGGAGGCTGCTCCCCCATCAACCGCCTGATCGCCGTGCGAACAAACAACTCGCAACAGACCAAACTGCTGACCGGATTGCCGGGGAGACCGAAGACAAACGTTGCCTCTTCGATCGACCCGCTCACGCCAAACCAAACCGGCTTGCCCGGCTTCAGCTCGACCTTGTGAAAGACTTCTCGAACACCTGCGTTTGCCAGTTCGCTCGGAACGAGATCGAGCATCCCGGCCGAGACGCCTCCGGACAGAACGAGCATGTCGCACTGAAGGCCCTGCTGGATTTTGGCTCGTAGTTCCACACGGTCGTCGCGGGCGATGCCGAGTGGAAACGCGATCGCGCCTGCCGTTTCGATCTGCGCGCACAACATCTCTTCGTTCGAGTTCCTGATCTGGCCTGGTCCGGGTGTCTCGTTGATCGGGACCAGTTCGTCTCCCGTCGCCAGCACGGCGACGGTCGGGCGACGGTGGACTTTCACAACCGCGCGGCCGAGTTCCGCCAAGGCTCCGATGCGCGAGCCGTTCAACTTCATCCCCGCCCTCAGCACGACATCGCCCGCGCGGACCGAGGTGCCGCGACGCAGGATGTTGGCCCCCGGCGTGATCGACTTCGTCGTGACGTGGACGCTGTCGATATCGGGCAGCGTCTCTTCGATCTTCACGACCAGATCGGCTCCCTCGGGGATCGGCGCTCCCGTCATGATCTGCGTCGCTTCACCGGGGCTGACCGCTTTCGAGGGGACTCGCCCGGCCGTCACGACTTCGATCACCTTCAACGACACGAAGCCGCTCGCCACATCAGCAGCCCGCACGGCGTAGCCGTCCATCAACGACTTGTCGAACGGCGGCGAGTCCTCCGGTGCCGAAATGTCCTCGGCCAACGTCAGCCCCAGCACATCGGAGAGGGGCAACAAAACGGCCTCCAACGGCGAGACCGTGGCCAGCAGTTTGTCGAAGGCTTGAGTCACACTGAGCATGATCGAAGAGACCCGTCCGCGAGTGAGATCGTTCCAACACGGACGGCATGATATCGCGAGCCGCGACAATCTACTGTAGTCCCGCCGCTCCGTCGGCGGGACGTGCGGCGGCGTGCGTCCCTGCGGATGTGAACGGCTTCTCCGCGACGGTCCCGTCGGCGGAGCGACGGGACTACGGTACGACCGCTCGATGACAAACTTGCCATCACTTCATTGTGTTTATCTTTCTGTCTACCTCTTCCACAAGGCCGAGGAAGGGAGACAGAAAGAGAGAGGCAGAAAGATTGCTGAGATGAAGCGCCAAAGCCGGACGGGCAAGAGTGCCCATCCTCCAATGACCCGCGCGGTCACTTCACCAGGAAGCTCAGCGAATAGCTCGCCTGTTTGCCGCTGAGGTCATCAACCACGGTCAGCTTGAGCGTGTGCGGGCCGAGGGGCAGGCGGTCGGGGATCGCGAACTGGTAGTTGTGGAAGTAGTCGCGACGCGGATTGCGGCAGCGGTCCTCCGTCGCGGGGAACGTCTTGTGCCAGCGAGCCTCGCCGTTCGCTCCCACGATGTCGATGACCGACCTCAGCAGAGTGCGATGTTCGCCATCGGCCGTTTGCTCGGTGTTGAAATTCTCGATCTCGGCATACAGCAGGACTTCCTGCCCCGGTGTGAATTCGTCTCGCGAGAACTTCTGGTAGTTGCCGAAGTACGAAATCTGTTCGCAGAAGGCGATGTTCTTGATGGCCAGGTCCGACTGTTCGCGCAGCCGGCGCAGGGCCGTGTTGAGCGGTGCGATCGACTGAGCGGCTCGATCGCGCAGCGACGGGAACTGCTCGGCATCGAGCGAGTTCGACGCGGCCCAACAGAGTTGCTGCCAGTACTCCTGCTCGGCCGGTTCGAGACCGGGGATCGCCGTAAGTGCCTGCTCCTGACGCTGAGCCATCAAATACAGCAACCGCAGATGAACCTGCCGTCGCCGGTACTCGGCCTGCACCTCGAGCGTCGCTCCCGGTTTGAGTCCCACGACATCGCGCTCGGCTCGGGCAATGAGTCGCTCGATCTCGGCCTGCCACGGCCCGGGTGGCACGACCGGCGCGGCTTGAGCGTTGACCGGCTGAACTCGCCCACCCAACTTCGATGAAACATTGACCTGACCAACCGCCGGGCTGACCGGATTGGACGCCGGCCGGTTCGCCCACGGTGGCGGTTCGTTCGAGCTGCCTGTTGTCGTCGCGTTGGTCAACGGCGCGATGGCCTCGAACCCCTGCAACTGGACCGGATTGTCGAGGGCATCGCGATCCGAGCGATAGTTGGCGGTCGTCACGCTGGAAGGTGTGGCTGCTTCACCCGGCAATGGCTCGAAGGTCTGAGCCAGCGCAAGCTGTTCATGCCCGGCCTGCGTCACGGCCGAAGGACTGCGCGGCAAACTCGTGGAGGCGGGTCGCGGTGTTTGCGAAAGGCGATCTTGCGGATCGGCCCATCGGTCAGACGAATGACCGGCGAGCAACGGACTCAACTTAGCTTCGTCTCGCGCGACCGATGACGTGTTGGTGGAATCGGTCACTCGCGTCGCGCCGGCGCTGCGAGCGATCGGTTCCCGCTCAGAGGACGCCGCTGACGCCATGATCTCGCGACGCGAGGGACCGGGCGTCACGACTGGCTGCTCGGAAGTCTCCTTCGCACGACGAGTCGGCGCACGAAACGAGACGACTCCCCGCGAGTCCTGCTCCTGGCGCGACGACTCACTGCGCGCCACCTTCTCACTGGTCCACGGCATGCGCTGCGCGAGACCGCTCATGCGGCTCGGGCCGGACGATGCGCATCCCGAGGCCGCGCACAGCCCCAGTCCGAGCAGCAGCAACGGACCGACAAACCGGTTCATCGAGAAGTCCAACACGCAGGGAGACGACAGGCACGCGGACGGTACACGTACCAACCGGCCACCAGAGCCTGACGGCTCGGCGGAGCGAAGATCAACGAATTGAAAAGGGGGGATCAGGGGCGGGAAGCTAGTAAAATCTGCCGAACGCGACAAGATCATTCGCGCTGCGGCTCGACTCCGTTCGTAGCACATGCTGCCAGCTTGTGTGACTTGTGGTTCATTCCCGCGCGACAGACGAAGGACAGAATCATGTGACACAGAATGATGAAGCCCGTCGCGGCGGTGGTGTGCGAGGCGACGGCCTAGTGCTCTGCCAGAGCTTGATCTTGGTGTAGCCACGCTCGCCAGAGCGTGGGGTCCATCCAGCGTCTCGCCCACGTTCTGGCGAACGTGGCTACGACAACAACCCCCATTCTTAGCTGTGACAATGCACTAGCGTGGGCAGGCGTCGGCGTGCATGATTCTGTGTCACATGGTTCTGTCGGTCTCTGCTCCCTTTCTTGACAGGGCAAAGACTTGGCGCGTGCCAGACATCCCCATTCCACAATTGCCCTTGAGGGCGTTGGGCTACGAAACCGCGCCTCCAACCAGGACCACGCCATGCAGCCCTGCCCTGCCTGTGGGAAATCGACATCCGACACCGCTCGATCCTGTGAGTATTGCGGCGCACCGGTGGCTGATCCGCCGAGCGGCAACGTGGAGTTGGCCCAGCGCGTGAAGAGACTGCTCGCCGACGGGCAGAAGATCGAAGCGATCAAGGTGCTGCGCGCAGCGACCGGCGCGGGTCTGGCCGAAGCGAAACAGGCCGTCGAAGCCATCGAACGGGGCGATGTCATCAAAGCCGCTGGCTTGGACGATGACACGGAGGGCGAACTGCTGCGGTTGCTGCAGGACGGTCGCAAGATCGAGGCGATCAAACGGTATCGCGAACGGAATCCTTGCGGCTTGAAAGAGGCGAAGGACATCGTCGAAGCTCTGGCAATCCAGCGCGGAGTCGTCGCGCCGCAAAGTGGATGCTTGGGCGTGGTACTCGCGCTGACGATCACGTTCCTGATCGCAGTCACATGCGTCGCGCGGGCCGATGAGGCCACGATCTCCCCCGGCGAGAAGTCGCCCGAGGGTTGGATCACTCACACGGTCGAGTCCGAGTTTCAGGCAAAGCCGACCGAGATTCGAGTCCTCCTGCCCGACAAGTTCGATCCCGCCAAGCGCCATCCGGTGCTGTACGTACTTCCCGTCGAGGCGGCTCGTGAGTCGAATTATGGCGACGGACTGGCCGAAGTGAAACGGCTCGACCTCCACAACAAACACGGCTTGATTTGCGTGGCTCCCACGTTCGCTCACCTGCCGTGGTACGCGGACCATCCGGCCGACAAGACGATCCGGCAGGAGACCTATTTCGTGAAGGTCGTCGTTCCGTTCATCGACCGCACCTATCAGCACCGTAGGATGGCCGCCCCGTCCGTCCGCTCCCAAGCCGATTCGGACGGACGGGGCGTCCATCCTACACAAGCTGAAAAAGAGGACCGCTGGCTGATCGGTTTCAGCAAATCGGGCTGGGGCGCGTGGAGCCTGCTCGCCCGGCATCCCGATCTGTTCGGCCGGGCCGTCGCGTGGGACGCGCCGCTCGACATGCAACGCTTCGATCTCTATGGAGCCGAGCAAGTCTTCGGCACTCAGGAACACTTCGAGACCTACCGCGTGCTGCCCGCATTGATGAAGTCCCCTGCCCCCGCATCGTCATCACCGCGTCTGGTCCTCACCGGCTACGACAACTTCCGTTCCCATCATGAGACCGCGCATCGGCTGCTCGACGAAGCCAAGATCCCACACGTCTATCGCGACGGCCCAAAGCTCAAGCACGTCTGGAACAGCGGCTGGGTCGAAGAGGCGGTTGAGTTGTTGGCTGGGCTTGTTGTGCGCGGGTCTCCCGACCCCGCACACGCATCGACCGAAGGTCTCCCTTGATTGGCAACAACTGAAATCGAAGAGGAGACCTGCGGTCGGTCGTTTCGGCGGGGTCGGGAGACCCGCGCCGAACAACCGTCACTTTGGCTCGGCCGCTTTCAGGACAAAGCCGACGTCGGCGGGGCGGCCGGTTTCGCTTTCGACAGCGCCACCATCATCGTTGCCGTCTTCGGCCACGCTCCAGACGACGGCGCTCGTGGCGAAGTCGCGACGGTATTTCAGCCGTCCGCCGTGGGGATCGCCCGGGTCGAGCGGCACGGCTTCCAGATACTGCGGCACCAATTGATCGAGGCTCTCGGGGAACTCGCCCTTGTCGCGACGATACGCCTGCGCCGCGAACAGCACTTCCAGCGCGGCCTGCCTCGCTCGCAATCGCATGTAGGCGTTGTCAACCTGCTTCACCGCAGGGAGCAGCATCTTGCCGAGGATCGACATCCTGACGCCCCGATCAAGCTGGTTCGCATCGAGTTCGCCCGGCACACGCGTCACTTGCGGGTCGCTGTCGAACAGCATGGCAAATCCAGCACCGACCAGCTTGCGTCGCTCGGCCAGCGGCTTATCGACTTCGCGAGCCTGGTTGGCCACGATCTGGCGCGAGATGCGGATGGTCAGTTCCGGCTCGCCCACCATCCACATGAAGCCACGAGCGACGGCGGCCGGCATCAGTTCGTTATCGAGCGGCCCGCCGAGAACCGGGCCGGCCATTCCCGCCCAATCGGGTCTCGACAACGTATTCCTCAGCGCAAGATACTCGGCCCTGAGCAGGTTTGACTCCGACTCATACAGCGCGAAGTCCGTGTTGACCTGTGCGCGGGCCGTGCGAAGCTGATCAACCGTCACGGCGGGATGCTCGGCCCAGCGCTGCATACCGCTGGCAGCCACGGCATGCAGCGCGATGCCGACCAGCCCCTGAATCACCGAGCCTCGCCAGGACACATGGCCGCCGCTGCGATACAACGCGCGCGCCAACTGCCATGCCTCGTCGATCCCCCCCTCATGAAGGCACCGCATCTGATCGACCAGCGCCAACCGGG
>JAYUFF010001072.1:0-3224 GCA_043738825.1 Schlesneria sp. | reverse complement strand
TCTTGTGACCGCAGATTGATCTCTCGGCGATTCTCGATTTCTTGAATCCCGAAGCCATCGTAAAGCGTCCGGATAAATGCCGTGTCGCTGTTGCTCATTGCCCACTTGATCCCACGCTCATCGAGTTCGCGGCACAGGGCGGCCAATCGAAAATGGTCCTGCTCTCGAAACTGGCCCTTGGTGTATCTGTTGAAATCCGAATAGCCGCCGAGCTTGTAATATGGTGGGTCAAAGTAGATGAAGTCCTCCGGCGTGACATCGTGAAGGCTCAACTCGAAATCGCCGGTCCTGAACTCCACTCGCCTCAACGCGACTGAAACCTTCGAGAGATTCACGGCATCGTAGTACGCACGTTGGTACTCGCCGTATGGCACGTTGAAACGGCCCATTCGATTGACACGAAACAAGCCACGAAAGCAGGTCTTGTTGAGATAAATGAAATGTGCGGCACGGGTGAACAAATCGAGAGACGCCGGATCAATGCCTCGAATACGCAGAAAATCTGGACGAGTATTGGGGAAGGTATCCAACACAGAAGCGACACGCTGCCAGTCGTCGCGAATAGCGTGATACGAATCGACGAGCCAGTCATTCAGGTCACTCACGACAGCTTCATTTGGGCGCACAGCGAGCAGAACGCTTCCACCACCCAAAAACGGCTCATAGAACTTGCGGAATGTGCGCGGGAAAAACCTCGATAGGCTATTCGCCAAAGCCTGTTTCCCACCGGCCCACTTCACAAACGGCTTCGCTTTCGTCTCTGTTTTCATGCCGTGATGCTACTCATATTCTGTAGACTGTCAAGTAGCATGTGAGGTAGATCTCGGTGATGGAAAAAAAGGCGGCACTGGTGCGGTTCGGCAGAGCGGTGCGAGAGTTCCGTAAGGCGACAGGATTGTCGCAAGAAGACCTTGCCGACAAGACGGAGATTCACCGAACGTACATCGGTGGAATCGAACGTGGCGAGCGAAACCCAACGTATTTGATGATCGTCAGGATTGCCCGAGCCTTACAGGTGTCAGCCGCACAGTTGCTTCAACTCACCGAAGAGATCGCTGATGAAAGCGGACAAAAAGTGGAGTGACCTTGGCTGGAAGCATCCTCTTTGGGATTTGTTCAGATACTACTTGACTCTCCGTGGCACGAAAGCTCCGTCAGCATTCCGGCAATCCCTCGAACGTAACGGGGTGGCGGTTGTCGGTTGTGACATTGTCATGCCTGTTCCCGCTGAGGTGTGCCAACTTTTCGAGGAATACCTGGAGCACCGCAACGGTCAGTTCAACAGGGCCGCGTCATGCCTACGCACTGAAGACGAGGCGGTCGCATATTGTACGAACCTCGAAGTGAGCGTGGGAAAGACAACCACTCAAATAAATCATCATCAGTCGTCAAAAGCAATCGTTGCAACCGTTGCAGCAATCACCAAATCTGTTTGCAGTGATCGCTCGATACCATTCAATCCTGATCCACAAAAACGATGCGTCTGGTGTACGAACAATAACCTTCATGTCTCCGCACGCAACCTCGACGGTGCAGTGCCTGGACTTCTAAATCCAAAGGCCATTTGGGAAATCAAAGAGTACTGGGGTGCAACAAAGGGCGGAAGCAAAATGAGCGATGCCATTTACGAGTGCCATCTGGTCGGTCTCGAACTTCGACGGTTCGAGGAAAGGGCGAATTGCAAGGTGTCGCATGTCGCGTTCGTGGACGGGAAGGAACAATGGTCATTCAGGGCGTCGGACCTGAAGAGGTTTATTGACCTGCTCAACCAAGGTCTCGTGGATCACTTGTTCGTCGGAACCATGATCGAGTCGGAATGGAGACCGACGCTCTCTCAACTCTTGGCTGACTCCACTTCCAGTTGATATCACCCTATGACCTGATCGGGGCTGGGTGGCCCGGCTCCGGCCGCTTTTGAAGTTGAGGCGTGCCACTGCTTGTCGAACGCGACAGAAAGCGATTGGACGTGACGGAGTGTTTGTTGAAAGAGAAGTATCAAAGACAGTTGGCTCAAGTGGGCGAGCGTGAAGGAGCGAGGGAATGCCGGTGTTGAAGCAGGCGATGTTGTTCGACGTGGATGAGGACTCCGTTCCCACGCGCGAGGCGACATCGTCCACGTTCGTGGACAACATGCGGTTGCCGGTGCATCGCTGGATTCGGTACAGCGCGGGGTTTTCGGCCGAATGGGCGCAGTCGGTGATTCGTGACGCGGGCGATTGCTCTGCGACGCGAGTGTTTGATCCGTTCGCAGGCAGCGGCACGACGCTGTTGGCGGCCGAGCAACTCGGCGTTGAAAGCTGCGGGCTGGAGGCTCATCCGTTTGTCGCTCGAATGGCGGAGGCCAAGTTGGCTTGGCGGAGTGATCCCGAAGCGTTTCGCTCGCTGTCCAGGAAGATCAAAACGGTTGCGGGGTCGGTGAAGTCTGAGTTGGATGAATATCCGAAGCTGATTCGCGAGTGCTACGACGACGAGACGCTGTCGTCGCTGGACGGGTTGAGGCAAGCGGTCGTGCAACTCGATGATGGTTCGCCGAGCGCGAAGTTAGCGTGGCTCGCGTTGACGGGAATCTTGCGGAAGTGCTCGCACGCCGGAACCGCGCAATGGCAGTACGTGCTGCCGAAGAAATCGAAAAGCTCGCCGCAGACGCCGGATGTCGCGTTCGACAATCTCAGCCGCACGTTCTACCGCGACATGCTCGACTTCGCGGATCGAACCGGGCTGGCCGCGCGCTTGATTCAAAGGGATGCTCGAACCTGCGAAGGAGTGCCGGACGGGTTCGCCAACTTGGTTGTGACGTCACCGCCGTACCCGAACAATTTTGACTATGCCGACGCCACGCGGCTGGAGATGTCGTTCTTCGGCGAACTGCGAAGCTGGAGTGAGCTGCAAGCGAAAGTCCGTTGTCACTTGTTGCGATCTTGCAGCCAGCATGTGCCGGAACGAACCGTCAATTTGCCGGAAGTGCTGGCTGATCCGGTGCTCGATCCGATTCGCGCGGAGATCACCGACATCTGCCAGCAGCTTGCCGAAGTCCGGCTGACGAAGGGGGGCAAGAAGACGTACCACTTGATGGTGGCGTGCTACTTCCTGGACTTGGCTCGCGTTTGGATCGCACTGCGTCGCGTCTGCGATTCGCCCAGTGATGTGTGTTTCGTCGTGGGCGATTCGGCACCGTATGGAGTTTATGTGCCGGTGATCGACTGGCTGGGTCGGCTGGCTATCGC
>JAYUFF010001071.1:0-8502 GCA_043738825.1 Schlesneria sp. | reverse complement strand
CGTGGCTGTGGGCGAACGGGAAGACGGATTCACAATCTCACGGCCACGTCGAAGCTCCGTGACCGTGGCACCCCCATTTGAAAAAGACGATGGCCCTGGCTCCCGCTATTCGCGGAGTCCACTTGCCGAATCAGTAGTCGCCGCTCACGACGATCAGGCGTTTGCCGTCGGGAGTCCAGCACATGTCCGTGTTGTTGCGAGTCTCATCCTGCCCCTTGAGCAACTTGGGGGGATCGTTCTTGTCGGGATCGAACTCGTACATCTGGGTGCGTTTCCGCTCGGGGCAGTGCATGGCGAAGACGATGCGGTTGCCCTGCGGATGCCAGGCGAAGTCGGCGTTCACGGCATCCTTCGTGGAATGATGGACTTTGAGTTCCGGCTTGTCTCCGGTCATGTTGACTGTGGCGACTTCCTGAGTGCCATCAGCCTTGAGACCCTTGAAGCAGAGTCGCTTGCCGTCCGGGGACCACGCCGTGTTCCAATAGATCCCCTGATACGGGTTGGCCTCACCATCGAGAACCGTCCGCAGCGTTGCGGCCTGGATGTCATACGACTTGAGGGCCGCGCCTTGCGTGAAGGCGATGGCGGTGCCGTCCGGTGACCACTGCGCGCCCCAGCCATGATCGATTCGTTCCGGCTTGTCGCCCGCGATGTCTACCAGCCAGACAGCAGAATTGGGAACGATCCGTGAGTAGGCCAAAACCTGACCGTCTATCGACCAGGTCGGCATCATGCCGACACAAATCTGGCGCGGGTTGCCGCCGTCGATGCTCATCACGAACAGCGCAGGCCCCTCCTGTTGCTTGGGCGACCACGCATCAAACGCGATCTGTTTCCCATCGGGCGACACGGCGGGTGAGCCGCACGCCGGATGGCCCTCGAACAGAAAGAGCGACTTCCAGCCGGTGCCGTCGGCGTTCATCACGAAGAACTCATCCGGCACTCTCCGCGTAAAGGTGAACTCGTTCGGATCGAGCTGGCCGTTGGAGTTCAAATCCAGCCGATTGAAGTACAGCAGGCGCAGCAACGGGAACAGCATCGGCTCGAACTTGAACTCGGCGAACGACAGCGCCCCGTCGCCATCCGAATCGGAGAACAGAGTTTGCCAGGGCAGCACCATGTTGGCCTGCATCGTCAGCCGGTACTCGGGCAGCGAGAGCCTGCCGTCTCGATTCAGATCGAAACCGGGGAACACACTGGCTGTGATCTGGTGTTTCCAATCGGGAGTTCCGGCCAGAAGTTCCTGAGGATCGACATCGGCGTCGAAGTTCGTGTCCATCTGGCGAAACTCCAGGACGGGGTCCGTCATGGAGCGGCCCGGTACGCGACACCACTCGTCGAACGAGAGACTGTCGTCTCTGTCGGCGTTCGCCGCGTCGAACTCCTGCGCGACGCCGGCATCGCCGTAGGATCGCTCGATGAATTCGGCCCGCTCCAGCTTGTCGTTCTTGTTCAGATCGACGTGCAGGTACAGCATGTAATTCACGACGCGGCCGTTGGGCAGCCGCAGCAGCTTGCCGTCGCCACGCCTCACGCCGAACTGAATCTCCAGGAATCGACGGGCCTCGTCGCGCGTGACCTTTCCGTTTCCGTCAGGGTCGGCCTCGCGATCGGCCAATTGCGGAGTGTACTTTTCAAATCGCTTCGAGAACGCCGCCGTGAAGGCTTGCGCGTCGATCTCGACCTTGGGGTTCTCGTTCCAGTTGTTGAGCGACTTGTCCAACGCTGACATGACCTGATCGACCAACACCTGCATGGGGTCCGGCAACGGGCCGCGATGCTCCGCTTCGACAACCGTCGGAATCGTCGAGAACTCTGCAAGGCTGAGCGCGTCATCCGCATCCAGATCGAAGAGCAGGAAGTCCCGCTTTGCCTCCTCCGCCGGAACGCGATCCACGAGGAACTCTTCCAGAGACAACTTTTGATCGCTGTTCCGATCGGCCCTGGCAAACGACCGAGACACCTTCTTGGCGGCGAGTTGCTGCTCATCGGCAGCGAGTCCCTGCGCCGAGCCGGCCCCGACCGCCAAGAACAACAGACACAACGCCACTCGCCACGGAGTCGTTTGAGACGGGCGCATGATTTTTTCCTGCGGTGAAGAACGGGAGAAACTTTTCGCGATGAGGCGTCGTCTGGTGGTCGGCAACTCTGCACGTAGAGCGGCGCGAGTGGCAGCCTCCAACGCAGGGCCATCGCCTTGTTGAATCCGGGTAATGGGGGTGCCACGTTCACGGAGCTTCGACGTGGCCGTGCGAGGACGTGAAAGCTGTTTCCCACTCTCACGGCCATGTCGAAGCTCCGTGACCGTGGCACCCCCATTTGAAACAGGCGATGGCCCTGCCTCCAACGCCACTCTACTGGCGGTTTGAAGGTTGCACCAACGGTATCGATCGCGGCGGGTCCGAGAGGCCGAAAGAAATTCCAGGGCAAACTGGTTTCCCCCGGTCCCGCAGTGTGGTATGAAATCAGACCGATTGTCTCAGGTCCAGTCCGGCCCCTCAAAACCGGCCGCTCACACGTCAGCAATGTCACTCGTATCGACAACCAGTCTTGGCAGTTCATCAGGGAAATTCATCAATGACTCAATCGACCGATCCGGCGGCTGCGGGCAGTCTCAGCGATAACGATGTGCAGGCAATCGATCGGCTGCGCGAGCTGTATGCCCGGCTGCGAAAGGAACTGGGGCGGGTCATCATCGGGCAGCACGAGGTGATCGAGCGACTGGCGATTTGCATGTTCGCGCGCGGGCACGGACTGCTGATGGGAGTCCCCGGACTGGCGAAGACGCTGCTGGTGAGCAAGCTCGCCGAAACGATGACGCTCCATTTCAGCCGCATCCAGTTCACACCCGACCTGATGCCGATGGACATCACGGGGACGGACATCTTGCAGGACGGAGCCGACGGCCGGCGCGAGTTCCATTTCGTGCGCGGCCCCGTCTTCGCCAACATCGTCCTGGCCGACGAGATCAATCGCGCCCCTCCCAAGACTCAGGCCGCGATGCTGGAGGCGATGCAGGAGCAGAAGGTCACCGTCGTCGGCAAGACCCTGCACTTGGAATCGCCCTTCTTCGTGCTGGCCACTCAGAATCCGGTCGAGCAGGAGGGAACGTATCCGCTCCCCGAAGCGCAACTCGACCGCTTCATGTTTCTGATCGAACTCGACTATCCGTCGGAGGCGGAAGAAGTCCTGATCGCGCGGACGACGACGGGCGATGCGCTGCCGGAACTCGATCATTTGATGACGGCCGCCGAGATCATCGAGCATCAGCATCTGGTCCGCCGCGTCCCCGTGCCCGACCATATCTATCACTACGCGGCCAAGCTGGTTCGCAAAACGCGGCCTCACGGCGCGACCGCTCCGGCGTGGCTCAAGCCGCTCGTCGCATGGGGAGCCGGACCGCGCGCGGTGCAGTTCCTGATCCTCGGTGCCAAGGCGCGAGCCGCTCTGAACGGCAGCTACATGGTCCGACTGGAAGACATCCACGAGGTGGCGATTCCCGTGCTGACACACCGCGTGATCACAACCTTCGCCGCGCAGGCGGAAGGACTCGATGCCAAGCAGATCGTGAAGCGGCTGATCGCGGAGACGATGGAAGAACGGTGAGCGGTGTTTTTAGCCCGGAGGGCGACAGGTGGTAGCCCACGGCGTGAGCCGTGGGAGAACGGGGACCAGTCGCCTATAGCCCGGAGGGCGACACAACGGAAAAGGGCCTGCTCAGCCTGGATGTATCGCCCTCCGGGCTAAAAACCAATTCCACGAATCTTTCCCCCGGCTCACGCCGTGGGCTACCACCTGTCGCCCTCCGGGCTGAAAAATCGCAACCAGAAACGCCCGAACGCTGGAGCCTTGCCCCATGTTTTCCGACCGCCAGCCACGCAGCTTCATCGACGCGCAGGTCTTGTCGCGTCTGGCGGGGCTGCCGTTGTTTGCGAGGCGGCCGATGCAGGGGAACGTCTCGGGGCGACATGCCAGTCCGCACCGAGGTTCCAGCGTCGAGTTTGCCGAGTACCGCAAATACGTCCCCGGCGATGATCTTCGCCGACTCGATTGGCGGGCCTATGGACGATCTGATCGCTTCTATGTGAAGGAGTTCGAGGCCGACACGAATCTGCGGTGCTGCTTCGTGGTCGATACCAGCGGTTCGATGGGCTTCGGTTCGACGGGCGTCACGAAGATCGAGTACGCGCGGCGAATCGCCGGGACGCTCGGCTACCTCGCCAGCCAGCAGGGCGATGCGGTGGGAGTCGCCTGCGTGGCGAAGGGCGTCGTGCGGAACCTGCCTCCCAAGCGAAATGCCGCTCATCTGAGGCAGGTGCTCGACATCCTCGAACAGACTCAGCCGAAGGGCGAGACACAACTCGCGACCGTGTTGCACGAGTTGGCCGAAACGATTCGGCAGCGGGCACTGATCGTCATTCTGTCAGACCTGTTCATCGATCCGGAGGTCTTGCGAAGTAGCTTCCAGCACCTGCGATTTCGGCATCACGATGTGACCGTGTTTCATCTGCTCGATCCGTTGGAACTCGCCTTCAACTTTCGGCGACCGATGCGGTTCCTCGACATGGAGGGCGGCCCAGCCATCTTCGCGGAGCCGAACGACATTGCCGACCGCTACGACAAGGCATTGCAGCAATACCTGACGCGACTCAAGCAAGTCGTGTTGGAGTCGGCGATTGACTATCAGCGGATCAGCCTCGACGAGAACTACGAGCAGGCGCTGGTCCGGTTCCTCGTCAGCCGTGCTCAGGCAAAGGGGCTGCGATGATGGAAGCCAAGAGGAGTAGTGCAAAGTGAGAAGTGATCAGTGCAAAGTGCAAATTGAAGAGAGGCGTCGGACAGACGCTTTCGCCTCATGTTTGCGCGCACACCCAAGTTTGATCGCTGAGCAGATTCTGTCTTCCACTTTGCACTTTGCACTGAACACTTTTCACTTCGCACTCGCCATTCAATCAGACCGATTGCGAACCGTCTGGAGGCTCGCCCCATGAGTTTCCTGCAACCGTGGCTGTTGTACGGCCTGCCGATCATCGCGCTGCCGATCGTCATTCATCTGATCAATCAGCGGCGGTTCCAGACGATTCAATGGGCCGCGATGATGTTTTTACTCGCGGCGCATCGGATGGCGCGCGGCTACTCGCGGCTGAGGCAATGGCTGATCCTACTCTTCCGGACGCTGGCCATCGCGGGGTTGATGCTCGCGATCAGTCGGCCACTCGCGAGCGGCTGGCTCGGTCTGGCGGGAGGGACTCGCGCGGACACGACGATCATTCTGCTCGATCGTTCCCCCAGTATGCAGCAGCGCGGCGCGGGGACCGGCGAATCGAAGTTGGAGACCGGGCGGAAACAGCTCGTACAGACCTTGGAAACGCTGGGATCGGGGCGTTGGGTTCTGATCGACAGCACCACGCATGAGCCGCGCGAGTTAGAGTCGCCTCGCGCGCTGATGAGCTTGCCGACAGCCGGGCCAGCGAGCGCGTCGGCCGATCTGCCACTGATGCTGCAAGCCGCGCACGACTACATTCGAGGCAATCGCGCGGGGCGGACGGAGGTCTGGATTTGCTCGGACCTGCGCGAGAACGATTGGACGGCTGAAAGCGGTCGCTGGTCCACGTTGCGGGATGCGTTCTTGGAACTTCCTCAAGGTGTGAGATTTCATCTACTCGCCTATCCGCAGGCCGCACCGACCAATGTGTCGGTCCGTGTGACGGATGTCCGACGGCAGGCGACGACCGATGGTGCCGAGTTGCTCGTCTCTCTGAGAGTCTCGCGCCCGGCGGTCGGCCACGAGAAAGCGGTCAGCGACGAGAAGCTCAATCTGCCGGTGCAGTTCGAGATCGACGGAGCGCGCTCGGTGGTGAACGTCGAGCTGACCGGCACTGCCGGCTTGTCTGGAACTCACGTCGATCTCAAGGAGCATCGGATTCCGATCGAGCGGACGCGCGAGCGGGGTTGGGGACGAGTCTCCATCCCGACCGACGCCAATCCCGCTGACGATGACTTCTACTTCGCCTTCGACAACCCGCCTCCGCGCCGGACGATCATCGTGGCCGAAGACGCACAGACCGAGCGGCCGTTGCAGCTCACGGCCGGCATCTCCCCCGATCCCGCCGTGAAGTGTGCGACGGAGGTCGTGGCCGTCGAGCAATTGGCGTCGATCGAGTGGGATCAAATCTCGCTCGTGCTGTGGCAGGCGGCGCTGCCAACGGGAGCGACGGCCGATCTGGTCCGGTCGTTCGTCGATCGCGGCGGGCAGGCGGTGTTTCTGCCGCCTCGAAACCCCGGCAGCGAAGAGTTATTTGGGATGCACTGGCAGACGTGGGTGACAGGCAACGAACCGTTCCCGGTCGAATCGTGGCGCGGCGACGAGGACGTGCTGGCTCGTACTTTGAGCGGAGCCGCGCTGCCGGTCGGTCAGCTTGAGATCCGTCAATACTGCGGACTGACGGGCGACGCCACGCCGCTCGCCACGTTACTCGGCGGCGCGCCGTTGTTGGCTCGCGTGCCGACGCAGCGCGGTGCCGTGTACTTCTGGGCGACAACGCCTGCTCCGCGAGACTCGTCGCTGGCGACCAGCGGTGTCGTGCTGTACGCCTTCGTGCAGCGAGCGCTCTCTGCGGGAGCGGCGGTGCTGAGCAAGGCCCGTCAACTCGATGCGGGCGAACCGGGCGGCGAAGACACCAACACTTGGAACCGACTCACCGAAGGAGATCAAAGTCTCTCCACCGAGTCGGCCTATCAACACGGCGTGTACAGTGCTGGCGATCGTCTGCTGGCCGTGAACCGACCACCGGCCGAAGACGGCGCGAAGGTTCTGCCCGACGCGCGCGTCGCCGAACTCTTTCGAGGTCTGAACTTCGTCCGCGTCGATGACCAAGCGGGCAGCCTGAGTTCGCTGATTCAAGAAATCTGGCGTGTGTTCTTGGTGGCGATGCTGGTCGCGTTGGTTCTGGAAGCGGCGCTGTGTCTGCCCAAGGTGGCTCGATCTGTTGCGGCCGCTGCGTGAGTTGGTGGCGTTGAAGACCAGGAGGAGTGAGAAGTGAAAAGTGAGAAGTGCAAAGTGCAAAGTGAAGAGAGACGCGGACTCGTGAGCGTGACTAGTGAGTCCGCGCGGCCTCGCCGTCTGCACACTTTGCACTTTGCACTTGGCACTTCTCACTTCGCACTCCCTCTTCCCAAAACGAAAAGCCCCCTCACCCTAGCCCTCTCCCCGCCAGTATTCGTTTGGAAGACAGGGCGGGGAGAGGGGACAAGAGCGGAGGCCACCCCATGACGACCGTTCGCTCGCTGACATTCTTGTGGGTGCCGTGGTCGGTCGCGGTGTCGGTGTTGATCGTCGCGGTCACTGCCGGGTTGTGCTTTGTCGCGTGGCGACGCAGCGGGTATCGCCGCGATTTTGGCGCGTTGGAACTGTTGCGGCTGACGTTGGTGTGCCTCGTCACCGTGCTGTTCAATCAGCCGGAATGGGTCGAGGAGTATCGTCCCGAGGAGAAGCCTTCGATCGCCGTGTTGTGGGACGATTCGGCCAGCATGGAGACGCGCGATGTTTCCCAGAGCGAAGCGGCTTCCACGACATTGACCACGCGGCGCGAGTCGATTGCGAAGTTGACGAACAGTGATTTTTGGGCGTCGCTGAATGAGAAGCTGACGGTGGTGATCCAACCGTTTTCGTCGGCGAATGCCGCGAAGAACGAAGAGAAGAACCCCTCACCCCCGGCCCCTCTCCCGACCACCGAAGCGGCGGTGCCCAAGCCGGGGCGAGGGGAGGAAGAAACGGCAGCGAAGAAAAACGAAACGCTTTCGCGGAACGAAAGCACCACGGCAGGGAAGAGCGTCGCGGCGCGAGGCAGCAACTTGCACGAGCCGCTCGCGACGGCTCCTCAACGATTCAAGAATCTGCGAGCCGTGGTGCTCGCTTCCGACGGAGACTGGAACGAGGGGCCAGCGCCGGTCCTCGCGGCATCGGCTCTGCGGCTGAAGGACATTCCGGTGTTTACGGTTCCGGTCGGAAGTTCGTCGCGGCTGCCCGATGTCGAGTTGTTGAGTCTCGACTCACCCACGTTCGGCATCGCGGGGAAGTCGGTTCGCATCCCGTTCACGATCGACAGCACTCTGCCGCGCGAGTACCTGACCACCGTCACGCTCAAGACATCCGACGGCGACGAGGTCACGAAGGACGTGCGCGTCGCGCCGATGGGTCGAACCAGCGAATGGGTCATCTGGAAACCAAAGGTCGTCGGCGACTATACGCTCACGCTGGATGTCCCCAAGCACAGCGAGGAACTGCTGGCCGACAACAACAGACTGTCGGCACCGATCGCGATTCGCGAAGAGAAACTGCGAGTCCTCGTCGTCGAATCGGTCCCGCGATGGGAGTACCGCTATCTGCGCAACGCCCTCTCCCGCGATCCGGGTGTCGAGGTCTCGTGCCTCCTGTTTCATCCCGGCCTGAGCAAGGGTGGCGGCGGTAACAAGGACTACATCAAGCAGTTCCCGAGGGGG
>JAYUFF010001070.1:0-8522 GCA_043738825.1 Schlesneria sp. | reverse complement strand
CCAACTCAGCCATCCGTTTGCAGATCGCCTCGGCCATTTCGCGGGTGCCGACGGCGGTGGGGTCGTTGCGGTCGGCCTTCATGTCGTAGGTGACGTACTTGCCTTCCTCGATGATGCTGGCGACGGCTCGTTCGAGTTTCTCGGCGGCGGCGGCTTCGCCCATGTGTTCCAGCATCAGCTTGCCCGACAGGATGAGGGCCGTCGGGTTGACCTTGTTCTGGCCCTTGTACTTCGGGGCGCTGCCGTGAGTCGCCTCGAAGATCGCCGAGTCCGGGCCGATGTTCGCGCCGGGGGCAACTCCCAAACCGCCGACCAGCCCGGCGCAGAGGTCACTCAGGATGTCGCCGTACAGGTTGCCCATGACCAGCACGTCGTAGTTCTCGGGCTTCTGAACGAGCTGCATGCACATGTTGTCCACGAGCCGCTCCATGTAGTTGACGCCCGCCGCACTGGGCACCTTGCCGACCAACACGGGGTCGGCCTTCACGCCTTCGGCCAGCTTCGAGTCCTCGAACTTCGCGCCAAAGGCCATCGCCACCGCGCGAGTCTCGTCGTACCACAAGCCGTCGGTGAACTTCATGATGTTCGCCTTGCAGATCGATGTGACCGACTTGCGTCCGAACTTCACGGCATAGTCGAAGGCGTAACGGCTGATGTCCCGAGTCGCCTCGACCGACATCGGCTTGATGCTGACGCCCGTCGTTTTCACATTGGACTTGATCTTCTTGCCCGTCGAGGCGGCGTTGATGAAGCCGATCAGTTCGACGGTCTTTGCATCGCCCGCCTGGAACTCGACACCCGCGTACAAGTCTTCGGTGTTCTCGCGCACGATGACGAGATCGACCTTCGTCTTGTCGAAGTACGATCGCACTCCCTTGTAAGTCTTGCACGGCCGGACGCAGGCGTAGAGACCCAACTCCTGACGCAGCGCCACGTTCACCGAACGGAATCCCTTGCCGATCGGCGTCGTAATCGGAGCCTTCAGTGCGACCTTGTTCGCTCGCACCGACGCGAAGACCGAGTCGGGAATCTTCCCCTGAGCCTCAATCACTTCGATGCCGCATTCCTGCACGTCCCAGTGGATCTTCACGCCCGTCGCATCAATGCAGCGGCGAGTCGCTTCGGCGAGTTCGGGACCAGTACCATCTCCGGGGATCAGGGTGACGTTGTAAGTCATGATGAACGGGATCTTTCTTCATGTGAACGGAATGCGAAAGCGGCGAGCCACCCCCAAGAGACGGCTCGCCGCAGGAAACGCCGGGATAGCGGCGGGGACGCTAACACGCCCCGCCGCAGGGATGCAAGCCAAGACGATCCGCAGACGGCTTCGGTGGCCATTTGCGCGTCAACGGCGGATCTGAACTTCAGCCGGCGAATCCGGGATGAATCGCTTCAGTTGGTACACGATACCAAAATGTGGCTGACTCGGCGGTGGTGCGGGCGTCGCAAGCGGCGCAGGCGACACCCATTCGTCTACGGCGATCGGCGCGACGGCAACCTGATGAATCGCCTGCGTTTCCTGTTCGAGAGTTTGCACGCGCCGTTCGAGCTTCTCGATGCGAGCCAGTAACTCGCCGGTCTGATCGGTCGGCGGAGTGGCCTCCGTCTTGTCGTCGGCTCGCAAGCCTGTCCACCAGACACACGACGCTCCCGCCAGAACGGCGAGTATCCACAGCGAACGAGTTCGATTCATGAGAGGCATCCTTTCTTCTCACGAGGGATTTTGGAAACAGCGATCAACCCGCGATGTGGTCAGACGCTCCAGTCCTCGCACCGCAAGCCGGGAACGAGTTGGAAGTCGCGTAGGTTTCGAGTGACCACGGTGGCGCTGATTTCGAGTGCGATGGCAGCGATGCGGAGGTCCATTGCCCGCACACCGAGTTTGAGTTTCCCAAGTTGCTTCACTTGGACAATCGCCGATTCCGACAAGGTTACGATGGCATGACCTCCGAGGAAGGAAGCCACTTTTGCCAAGTTTTCATAGGCGCTGGCCTGATGCCGAATCGTTCGGGCCTGTCTGAGATACGTGTACCACCCCGACAACTGCTCTTCGACGGTGATCACGGTGATGGCGAGCATCTCAGTCGGCGTCTCGGTCACCCGCCGAACGACGTTGGGATGTTTCTCCTGCAAGAGGCTGATGGTGTCGGTGTCGAGCAGATACTCGATCATTCGGCATCCAGTTCCCGCTGAAACTCAACATCGTCCTGGCGTCGGCGTTCTTCAATAATGTCGAGCCATTCGCGAATTTGCGGATCATCGCGCGAGTACATCTTGCCGAACCGCAGCCACGGATGCTGGCCTTGGGCGGGCTGAATCACCAGCGTTGCTTGGGACGCGGCTTCATCCACCGTGCTGGCCACAGCTGCATCCGAAGTCGGGTTTTCCTTCACCGTGGACGGCCGCGCTGCAACAACGTGATCGTTTGAAGGTGCCATGCTCGATCCTTTCAATTCGCGCGAACGAGACCGCCGAATCCTTACGCCCGCAGATCCTCGAACAGGGCGGTCGAGAGATAGCGTTCGCCACTGTCGGGCAGGACGGTGACGATGACCTTGCCCGCCGATTCGGGGCGGGCGGCGACTTTCAGGGCGGCGGCCATCGCGGCTCCGCAACTGATGCCGCAGGTGATCCCTTCGAGTTTCATCAGCTTCTTGGCGGTCTCGATGGATTCGTCGTCGGTGACTTGGACGACTTCGTCGATCACACTGCGATCGAGGATATCGGGGATGAAGCCCGCTCCGATTCCCTGAATCTTGTGTTTGCCGGGTGCGCCGCCGGAGAGGACCGGGCTGGAGGCAGGCTCAACCGCAATGCACTTCACTGCCAGATGCTTCTCGTGCTTGAGGTAGCGCGAGACACCCGTGATCGTGCCGCCGGTGCCGACGCCCGCCACGAAGATGTCGATCTTGCCGTCGAGGTCGTTGAAAATCTCGGGGCCGGTCGTCTTGAAGTGGATCGCCGGATTGGCCGGGTTCTTGAATTGCTGCGGCATGAACCAGCCGTCCTGCTTCGACAGTTCCTCGGCCTTGGCGATGGCCCCCTTCATGCCGTCGGCTCCCGGCGTGAGGATCAACTCCGCACCAAAGCTCTTCAACATCATGCGGCGTTCGACCGACATCGTTTCCGGCATCGTCAGCGTCAGCGGGTAGCCTCGCGCTGCACAAACGAAGGCCAGCGCGATGCCGGTGTTCCCGCTGGTCGGCTCGACCACGTGCATGCCGGGCTTGAGTTTGCCGGTGGCCTCCGCGTCCCAGATCATTGCCGCGCCGATGCGGCACTTGACGGAGTAGGCCGGGTTGCGACCTTCGATCTTGGCATAGACCGTGGCGTGCAGGCCCTCCGTCAGGCGATTGATCTTCACGAGCGGCGTGCGACCGATGGATTCCGAGTTGTCCTTGAAGACCGACATGAGCTGGCTCCTTCCTGAAGCGATGGCGAGTAAGCGACGACCGCCGCCGTTGATGGCGGTCAGTCCGGTGTTTCGAGCGCGGGGCGTATTATGCGAATCGAGGGCAATGACGGGAAGCCGAGGCTGGTCACTCGTTCCGCTGACGGCGATACGGCGGCGGCTCGAACGAGGTCTCGATCGGGCGGCGATTGGCTGGCGGTGAGACGGCGTCGCGGCGGGCGGTGGCTCGTTCGGCGGGAGCCTGCGATTCGTGGAGCAGGTCTCCGACTAAGCGCTGACTGGCCTGGTTGACGATCACCACGCGACTCGGTGCGCCGGGCGTCTTCGGTCGCACGATGCAGATGATCTCGGCCCCTTCGTATTCACCGGGAGCGGCGGGCGGTCCACTCAAAGATGCTGCACCGAGTTCGCCGCTCAGAAACCTGCCAATGTCGTCGGCCGCTGTCGTGGGACCACGATCGGGCAACGCTGGCTCTGCGAGGCTGGCCGACTGCGTTCCCGCCGCGTCCTGCGCGGCGAAGGCTCCCTCTTCGGCGAGCGGCGTCGGGGCGAGATGGCCCAAGCCGACCTTGTCGAGGAGCTGCGCGATCGGCTTCATTCCCGCATAGATGCCGCGCTGCTCCTTCGGTTCGGCCGCGATGCAGACGCCGATCAGATCGCTTCCCAAAAACAAGCCGCCTCCCGAACGTCCCTGCTGCGGCATCCCCGTGCATTCGATGTTGTCAGGACCGTTGTACCGGTTGAGCGCGGTGAGTGTCAGGTCTTCGCGAGTCGGCTTGTCGCCGCCTCCACATCCGATGCTGAGGACGCGGTCCTTCACCGCCAACTCGCGCGAGGCACCCAACCGCACGACGGTCAGCCGCTGCGCAGAGGCAATCGTCACGACGCCGACATCCGCATCGAGATCGAAGTGCAGCACCTTGCCCGGCATCGTCTCGGGCCGCGACTTCGCGTTCGGCCCGTAGACATCGACCTCGACCTTCGAGTCGTTCCCCACTTTGCGGAAGATGTGACCGCAGGTCAGGATCACCGTGCGACCCGGCTGGCCGTTGATGCCCGGTTTGCTTTCAATGACCGTTCCCGAGCCGAAGTTGATCCCCGTTCCATCTTGCACTCGCAATCGCACGCTGGCTTGAAGTGGATCGACGGCAACAGCGTTCTCATTCTGACCGCGTGTCACGGTTTGCTCGTCGTACTCCGCTTCAGCGACACGCGACTCCTTCGGCTTGTTCTTGCCACCCAGGAACGGCAACCCCACCGGAGTCCGCTTGCCGTCGAGAGAACCGATCTCCCCGAGGGTGAGCGGCAACCCGAGGCCCCCGCTCGACGAACCGCTCCGACTGCGAGGTTCCGCGTTCGATTCAGCAACCGCCGGCGTCGGTTTCGGCAGCTTGTTCAACATGCCGCGAAGGACTTGCTCCGAAGTAATGCCACCGACACGCTCAACCTCTTTCCCGTTTGACACCAGCACGAAGCACGGAATGTTCTGCACGTTGAAACGAGACGCGAGTGCCGGTTCCTTGTCGATATCGACTTTGCGAATCGAAAAGCCCTGACGTTCCAGCTTCGACACGGTGGCACTCATCTTTTGACACGGGCCGCACCACGTCGCGGTGAAGTCGAGCAGCACGTTGTCGGAGTCGGCGGCCGTTCCCGTGCGCAGTCCGATGAGGACCAGTACCACCGCGCCCCAGAAGGCCGTCCGCAGGGCAACCCCCTCGATTGCCGAGGTCGTTGCGAGATTGGAAAAGCGGGTGTCGCGAGCGACATCGAACCGTGAGCGTGAAGCGGGACGCTGCATGAGATCGGCCTCCGTGCCTTTGTAATTCTGCCAATGTCTGCCGCACGGCGCGCGGCATTTTTTACAACGAGTTGTTCTTCGCCGTCCTTGGCTCCAAACCGACTCGTTCAGCGGGATATCAACGAAATCAAGAGAGCATGAGGGAACTCATCGAACCGACTCGAACGAGCCTCTCGACGTGACGAGCCGCGTTAAGCATCTCGCGTGCCGTTCGATGAAAGGAGTTGAAGAGGGTCATTGGTCCTTAGTTCAGCAGTTCACAATCGGGAACACCCGAATCACCACACCAATGACTGATGACCAATGACTCCGCCCAACCCATCTGGACACGTTTTCCACTCGCTGCTACTTTCCGCCCTCTCATTCGAGACCACCTGCAAATCACAATTCGTCGAGCCTGTCGTCGCGACACATGACGTGTCCTTCGCGGGCCGAGTGCTCGATCCCGTTCGCCCCTCATGGATGGAGTCTGCCGTGCGAACTCTGAAATCTGTCGCGTACCTCGCGGTCGTTGCCTCGGCCCTGCTGACCGTTCGCCCCGCCGGGGCCATCGAGAACGAAAAGGGCAAAACTTACAGACTGACCGAGAAGCACGGCCCGTGGATGATCATGGTCGCCAGCTTCCGGAACATCCGCGAAGAGGGCCGCAAGACCGAGGGACTGTCGGCCGAACAAGCGGCCGCCGAACTGGTGTTTGAACTGCGCGAGAAGGGAATCCCCGCCTATGTGTTCTCACAGGACGGCAAGGTCGAGTCGATTGAAACTTACGACCGGCTGGGCCGGGACGACACGCGCATCTTCGCCGCGCAACGCGACATGATTTGCGTGCTGGCCGGGAACTACGAGTCCATCGACAACGCGGTCGCCCAAGACACGTTGAACAAAATCAAAAAGGTCCATCCCAAATTCTTGAAGGACACGAAGAGCGGTGCCGTGACGAGAAATGGTGGCCCCAAGGGACCACTCGCCGGCGCATTCATGACCATCAACCCGCTCCGCAAGCCGGGAGACGTGGCTCGCAAGACCGTCGATCCGGAAACCAAGTTTCTCAACTCGGGGATCGACCACCCGCTGGTCGGCCTCAAGAAAAAATACACACTGCAAGTCGCCACTTTCGCGGGGAAGACGACGACTCCCATTGGCAACAGCAAGTATCGAGGCAAGGAAGGTTTGTTCGACAAGGAGCTGCAACAGGCGGCGGGCTTCAACCTCGCGCGTGTCGGCGAAGATGCCGCACAACTCGCGCGAACTCTCAGGCAAGAGGGAGTGGAAGCCTACGTTTACCACGACAAATTTCAGTCGATTGTGACCGTGGGGGGATTCGATACTCAGAACGACCCGCGCATCCGTGCCGCCGCCGAAACGTACCGAGCCAAAATCAAGCCCGATCCTCAGGGCAACGGCAAGCAGGAGGTGTTGACTCCCGAGACCAAAATTCTGAGGCCGACCGGGGCACCGATCACCGCGCAGCCGCTCCACGTCTGGGCGTTCGACCCCGAACCGCATTTGATCGAAGTGCCGCGCATCAAATAGCCCGCGCTGGCGACGATGCCGTGACGCGAGTTCGCGTCGCCATTCAACTCGAATCACGCAACAGCCCGCGAGGCCCGATGCCTCGCGGGCTGTTCTCGTTGGCGTCGCGAGACTCCAGCCGCTAGAACGTCACTCCGGTTTGCCGTCCTGCCACTCGGAGAACGCTCTCGATGAAAACGTTGCTCGTCTCGCTCAGTTGTTTCGTCTGTCTGTTTGTGTCGTCGGCGCGGGCTCAACCGGCGGCGACTGCTCCCACCGTGCCGACCGCGTTGCAGGATTATGTCGCTCGCCCCGACGACAGCTTCGCGTGGAAGCTGATCGACAAGCAGGAGGCCGCCGGGGCGCGAGTCTACGAAGTCGAACTGACCTCTCAGACCTGGATGGACATGCCGTGGAAGCACGATCTGATCGTGTTCGAGCCGGCGCAACTCAAGCATCCCGAACACGTGCTGCTGTTCATCACGGGCGGCAGCAGCAAGAACAAGCCGCGTCTCGACGACAAGCTGCTCGGCTCGTCACTCGCTGCGTTGTCCGGCACGCGAGTCGCCCTGCTCTTCCAAGTCCCCAACCAACCGCTGCTCGGCGGGAGGACCGAAGACGATCTGATCACCGACACGTTCTTGTTCTACCTCGCCACGAACGACGCCCGCTGGCCGCTCCTCTTCCCGATGGTGAAGAGTGCCGTCAGGGCGATGGACTGCGTCGAGCAACTCGCCGCGCAGGAATGGAAGTCGCCGGTGAAGGGCTTCGTCGTGACGGGAGCCTCCAAACGCGGTTGGACAACGTGGCTGACGGCCGTCTGCGACAAGCGGGTTCGTGGCATCGCACCCCTCGTGATCGACACGCTCAACATGCCCAAGCAGATGGATTACCAGTTTGAAACGTGGGGCAAGTACAGCGAGCAGATCGACGACTACGAACGCAAGGGCCTCATCAAAAAATTGAAGGACGACGCGGCGATTGAACCGCTGTGGAGGTGGGTCGATCCCTACACGTATCGCCAGCAACTGACGCTCCCCAAACTGATCATCAACGGCACGAACGATCGCTATTGGACGGTCGATGCGCTGAACAACTACTGGGACGATCTGTCCGGTCCCAAACACATCCGTTACGTCCCGAACGCCGGTCACAATCTGAAGGGCGGCCGCGAGGGAGCACTCGCCACGCTCGCGGTCTTTACGCGCCACGTCGCCTCCGACCAGCTTTTGCCCGAGTTGAAGTGGAAGCACGACACCGACGGCCACCTCCTGCGACTGACGATTCAATCGGACGTGGCTCCCGATTCCGTGAAGCTGTGGACAGCCGCATCACCGACGAAGGACTTCCGCGAATCGGAGTGGACCTCGCAGACCTTGAAGCCGAAAGACGGTCGCTTCGTGGGTGAGGTGCCTCAGTTACCCGGCAGCCACCGTGCGTTGTTCGCTGAGGCCCAGTTCCACTTCGACGGCCTCGACTACTCGCTCTCAACCCAGCTCCGCCGCGAGTGAGCCATTGCACGCCGTCACAACTCGTGACCCTTGCCACTTTGGATGTGGCCGAACGACCAAGGTAATCCGGCGGCGGCCAAGAAACGGTGATTTAAAATTTCGCCCGATCCGCAGGGACATCGCCTTTTTCAAATTGGGTGCCACGGTCACGGAGCTTCGACGTGGCCGTGCGAGGAAGTGAAGGCTGTTTCCCACTCTCACGGTCACGGCTGTGCGTGGCCGTGCCTGCGCGACAACCACAGCACGGCCACGCACAGCCGTGACCGTGGCACCCCGAAAACAAGCC
>JAYUFF010001069.1:0-3234 GCA_043738825.1 Schlesneria sp. | reverse complement strand
AAGCTCCGTGACCGTGGCACCCCCATTTGAAACAGGCGATGGCCCTGGAGCGTGATCTGCGGCGATTGAAGTCGTGGCGGACTCATCCCGCGCCGAATGAGTGGGCTGTCCGGTTGGAATTGGCAGCAGGCACTCACTCCGATTCAATGAACAGCGTCGGAGCTGAATCACATGCCCCTCCCCGCGAGTTGAATCGACACCCCTTCGCAACTGGCGGAACTCGATGTCCTCACGCCCCGCCGACTCGCATTGCCTGATTTGAGGCTTCGGAACTATAACCCGCGCGTTCGGTTGGTCTTTCGTCGTTCTCAGTCTTCGGCAGATACATGGACGTCCTGCCCCGCATCACCCGGCAGCTTGTCGAGCTGTTTCGCGCGATGTCGTTCGTACAACGAGCGACCTTCGTGGCGGTGCCGTTGTTGATGCTCGGCGGCTTCGCGTGGCTGCTCGTGGCGAATCGGCCCAACGATTTTCAAGCCGTCTCGTTTGGGAAGGCATTCGCGAGCGATGAGCTGTCCGCCGCCGAACGTGCTCTGAATCAGGCGGGGCTGACGAACTATCGCCGCGACGGGCGCAAGCTGCTCGCGCCGGCGAATCAGCTCGACCGGTACAACGCCGCGCTCGTCGAGTTCGATGCCGTGCCGTCGGACCTCGGCTCTCAAATGCTCAAGCAGTTCGAGTCGCTCGGTCCGTTCACGACCGACCGGCAGCGACAGGAAATGAAGGAGGCGCTGCTGCTCCAGGAGCTGCGGCGGATGATCGAAGCGGTCCCCGACATCGAGCATGCCCGCGTCGCGGTGGCCAACTCGGGACGACGAGTCTCGTTCGGACAGAAGCCGCGCGTCACGGCCAACGTCACGGTCAAGCCCCGCGCGGGGCGGGAGCTGTCGTCGCGACTGGTCGCTTCGTTGAGACAGGCCGTCGCCAGCATGGTCCCCGATTTGACTCCGACCGATGTCACGGTCTTCGATGTCGCGCGCGGTCAGGCTTACACTGGCGAATCGACCGACGATCCGCTCGACAGCCAACTGATCCAGCGGGTGCGCGAGTTCACCCGCCAGTACGAGCAGCAAATTCAGAAGGCTCTGACGTTCATCCCGAACGCGAGCGTGGCGGTTCACGTGGACATCGACAACCTGAAGTCGTCGGTCACACGCAACGAACGAACTCGCGTGCGAGGTGACTCGGTCCCCGTGGCCAATCGCCCCGGATCAATCCAACCGATGTCTTACGCCGATGAGCCAACGCCGCACGCGGCGGACCGTGGGGTAGGTTTCCAACCTGCCCGTCCTCTGCCGCACGGAGCGCTGCGGGTGACTCGTGACGGTTCGGTTGGATCGGAAAATGACGGGCAGGTTGGAAACCTACCCCACGGGCACTCCGACGTGCTGCGCGAAGTGAGCGAGCAGCAGCTTCTTGCCGCGATGCCGCGCGCCGTGCAGGTCAGTGTTTCGATCCCGCGCGATTACTACCGCGCTGTCGCCGCGCGGCGGAAGACTCAGGGCGAACAGAACGCTACGCGACTCGACCTCGGCACCATCGAAGAGGAAGTCCTCGCGAAGGTCGAGCGAACGGTGGCCCGACTGATTCCCGCCGGCTCGCCGCACGAAGCGATCTCGGCCACGACCGTCGATCGACTGCCGAACGAGTCGCCCGAACCGACGCTCACCGCCGGTGAACAGCTTTTCATTCTCGCTCAGCGAAACGGAGGCTCTGTCGCACTGGCCCTGTTCGCCGTCTGGGCGCTCTGGATGCTGACGCGGCTCAGTTCGCAATCGACTCGCGTGACTGAACAGGCTCCCGTTTCCGAACCACCACTCGCCACGAACGACATCTCGATGCCGGCTGAGATCCCCGTCGTCGAACCAGCCAAACTGAAGCCCCGAGTCCCCGAACCGACCACCGCCTCAACGTCCCTGCGCGACGACATCCGCAACCTGGCCGAGTCCGACCCCGCCACAGCGGCAAGCGTACTCGGCCGATGGCTGGCGGAGGCCAACGCATGACCACGACGAAGATGTCAGAGGTCAGAACAGCAGTGCAGCAGAAGTCAGAGGTCAGAACATGAGTCTTCCTCTGCCGCTCTGCCGCTCTGACCTCTGCCGCTCTGCCGCTCTGACCTCTGACCTCTGACCTCCCCCATGCACGCCTCCCGCAAAGCCGCGATCTTCCTTCTGAGCCTCGATCAAACGCTGGCCGCGCAGGTGCTCGGACATTTGCCGCGCGAGCTGGTCGAGCGGGCGACGCTGGCCGTCGCGGGGACCGAAGACGTTTTGCTCGATGAACAGAACGCGGTACTCGTCGAGTTTCAGACGCAGTTCCGTTCGCAGCCCAAGTTGCGGCGAGGCGGTCCTGGACCGGCTCGCGAGCTACTCGCACAGGCACTCGGTGACGATGCTGCCGCGCCGATTCAGGAGCGAGTCGAACAAACGCTCGACGCCGGGCCATTCGCGTTTCTCAGCCAGCGCAGTGCGGACGACATCCGCCCACTGTTGATGGAGGAGTCGCCGCAGTTGATCGCCGTCGTTGCGGCTCAGTTGCCTCCCGCGCTGTCGGCTGCGGTGTTGGAGGGATTGCCACCCGATCGACAGGCCGACGTGTTACAGCGCGTGGCCCGGCTCGGTCCCACCGATCCAGACATCCTCGCCGACATCGCCGCCACTCTGAAGTGCCGACTCACGCAACCGCGCATCCGCAAGGGAGGCGTTTCGCGCGCGGCCGCGCTGCTGCGCGAGTCGCCTCGCGCGTTGAGTCGCTCGATGCTCGCCGCGCTCGATGACCGGAATGCCGACCTCGCCGATGAACTGCGTCAGACGCTGTTCTCGTTCGACGATCTGCTGAAGCTCGACAACGACACGCTGCGGCTGGTGCTGCAAGAAACGGACGACCGTCAATGGGCGATGGCTCTCAAGGCCAGTCCCGAGCCGGTGCGACGCAAGGTGCTCGAATGCCTGTCGCCGCGAGTCGCCCAAGCGATGAAAGACGAAATGGAATCGCTCGGCCCGATCCGGCTGAGCGAGATGACCGCCGTGAGACAACAAATCGCCGACAGCATCCGCCGGCTGGAGGATGCCGGGGTGATCGAGTTGCCGGTGGGATAAACACGTGGCACAGCCGTCACGGTTGAAATCAGTGCAAAGTGCAAACTGTCTCCAAACGGACATCCTCAGAGATTTTGCACTTTGCACTGATCACTTTTCACTTCGCACTCCGCCTAAAGACGCACGCAGAATG
>JAYUFF010001068.1:0-3237 GCA_043738825.1 Schlesneria sp. | reverse complement strand
TGCGACGAAGGCTCATCACGCGGAGCGATGATGGCTACTTTGAAGGCAATTCTCAAAGTTCGATTCGTTCACAACAATTCTTGCAAACGAAGCACCCGTGACCGTGGCACCCGCTTCCCCGTACGAACAGAGCGATGGAAATGTGTTTGAGAGCTGGCATCGTTTCGACCAGCATCCTTGCTGGCTATCATGCGACCCGTTGCGTTTGACCTTCGTCATTACTTGGAGTTCGCACCATGCCGGGTCTGTCGTCGTATCGGTTGATCGTCGCGGGAGTGTGCTCGGCCGCGTTCGGGGCAGCCGGCCTCTTTGCGGGCGATTGGACTCAGTTTCGCGGGTCGAGCGGCGCCGCAGTGGCCTCGACAGCCGATAAGCTTCCCGCCGATATCGGTCCCGATAAGCATGTCGTCTGGCGCACCGAGTTGCCTCCGGGACACTCATCTCCAGTGCTCGTTGGCAATCGCATTTTTGTGACGGCGGTGCGCGACAAGACGCTGTTGACGATCGGCCTCGACCGAACGACGGGCCAGGTGCAGTGGGAGGCTGCGGCTCCCTACGACAAGCTCGAAGCGATCCATCGCATCGGCAGTCACGCCCAGTCCAGCCCGTGTGCCGATGGCGAGCGGGTCTACAGTTTCTTCGGCTCGTGCGGTCTGCATTGCTATGACAACAGCGGCAAGCTGCTGTGGAAGGAACCGATGGGACCGTTCGTCAACGATTTCGGAGCCTCCAGTTCGCCATTGCTGATTGGCGACAAGCTCATTCTCTGTCAGGACCACGATGTCGATTCGTTCCTGATGGCGTTCGACAAGACATCGGGCAAGGTCCTCTGGAAAACGGATCGCTCCGAGTTTCCGCGCAATGCCAGCACACCCGTTCTGTGGATGAACGAGGGCCGTCCGCAACTGGTCGTCGCCGCCACGCTGCGAGTGGTCGGCTACGACTTGGCGGACGGCAAGGAAGCCTGGACCGTGCGAGGCATCTCGCGCGCGGTGTCGTGTACGCCGTCGGTCGGTGATGATGGCAACCTCTACCTCGCCGGTTGGGCTGCCGGTGGCGACGTGGGTGAATCGATTCGAGTCGAGCCGTTCGACGACGTGGCCCGGCTGCGCGACGCCGACAAGAACGGAACGCTCGAAGAACAGGAACTGGAAAAGGGTGCCGTCCTGCAACGGTACTCGCAGGTCGATCGCAACAAGGACGGACACGTCACGAAGGCCGAGTACGAATACTTCCGGAGCCTGCTCGACGAGGGCAAGAACCTGGTCATCAGCATCAAGCAGGGAGCCAAGGGCGAGGCGACCGAGACGCATGTTCGCTGGAAGCACCCCAAGCTGGTTCCCTTCTGCGCGTCGCCGGTCCATGTCAACGGCTTGGTCTTCACGATCAAGGACGGCGGCGTTTTGCAGTGCCTCGACGCGAACACGGGCAAGCCCACGAAGCAGCAGCGGCTGGAGGCGAACGACGATTACTATGCCTCACCGGTGGCGGGCGACGGCAAGATTTATTTGCTCGACGAACAGGGCCGCCTCACCGTCATCAGTGCCGCCGACAAGTTCGAGGTCTTGCACACCGCCGAGTTCAAAGAGGATGTCTACGCCACACCCGCGATCGTCGATGGCCGCATCTACCTCCGCACGGCCAAGGCGTTGTACTGCTTCGCGCTCGCAAAATGATTTGAAGGTGTGACCGCGTTGTTTGCCATGAGTTGCAGAGAACCTCACGCGAAGGCGCGGAGGCGCGAAGAAAACCAGGATTCTTGCGGTTTCATACTTCGCGTCTCCGCGCCTTCGCGTGAGGCTCTTCTTGAAACAAGGTGTCTTCAACACAAATGGTGGAAAGTCGGCCAGTACCATGAGTGAGGCCGACAGGACTGATCCATCCCATCGGTGGCAGTGCTCCCACGAGCGGCGAGTGTTTCAATATTTTTGTGAACCATTTCTGTCGAGCCGCGTTCGGGGCGGCGTCACTTCTGTTTCAGACGACCAAGCCACGCCAATCGGCGTGACGATTCCATCCTTCTTCGGAGACCAACGCCATGACTCAAGAACGCACGATTCAGGCCACGAGCGGCTGGGTTCAATTGCCGATCAGCCTAGCCATGGTGGCGGGCGGCCCCGTCTTGTTTCTGCTGGGGTTCGCCACCTCAACGGGTGGCGGTTCGCCGGTGGCGGGTGTCTTCTTCTGCTTCTGCGGCGCAGTGCTTAGTCTCGCGGGGCTGATCTGTCTCGGTGGGCACTTTACGTTGCAGCCGAATGAAGGCTGCGTGCTGAGTTTCTTCGGCCCGTATGTCGGCACGGTGCGCGAGAGCGGTTTCTATTGGGTCAACCCGTTCATGACCAAGCGCAAGATCTCGCTCCGCTCGCGCAACTTCGAGGGAGCGAAGCTCAAGGTCAACGACAAGGGGGGCAATCCGATCGACATTGCGGCGGTGGTCGTGTGGCGCGTCGAGAACTCGGCGCAGGCCTGCTTCGATGTCGAGGACTACGACAACTACGTCCGCATCCAGAGTGAGACGGCTCTGCGGCACCTCGCCAACAGCTACGCCTACGATCACGGCGAGGAGCATGAGATCACGCTGCGGAGCGGGATGGACGAAGTCTCCGCCGCGCTGCGGGCCGAGTTGCAGGACCGCCTCAAGCTGGCGGGTGTGACTGTTGACGCGGCACAGCTCACTCACCTGGCCTATGCCTCGGAGATCGCCAGTGTGATGCTGCGTCGCCAGCAGGCGGAGGCCATCATCGCCGCCCGTCAAAAAATCGTGCATGGCGCGGTCAGCATGGTCGAAATGGCGCTGAGGGAACTCGATGAGAAACAGGTGGTCGCCTTTGATCCCGCTCACAAGGCGGCGCTGGTCAGCAACCTGCTCGTCGTGCTGTGCAGCGAATCGCAAACGCATCCCGTCATCAACACCGGAGCCTGACGGAGCGGCGGGGTGGCCGGGTCTGGAGGCTTTGCGGAAGGCCCGGAATCTTCGTGGTAGCCACACTCGTCGTTCTCGGGGCCATCGGCTTCGCTTCTGACTCCGCCACCCAGCCGCTTCACAAACTCTACCCTAAAAATCAGCGAATCACCGCTGGTAGATCGGCAGGTAGCCGTACTCGACGCTCAGGGCGAGGACGGCGGGGTGGCCGGGTCTGGAGGCTTTGCGGAAGGCCCGGAATCTTCGTGGTAGCCACACTCGTCGTTCTCGGGGCCATCCGCTTCGCTTCTGACCCCGCCACCCAACCGCTTCAC
>JAYUFF010001067.1:0-3239 GCA_043738825.1 Schlesneria sp. | reverse complement strand
AGCGCGTCTCGGGCAGCCGCCAGGTCTACCAGCAAAGTTGGATCGGGTTGGTGCGCGAGTGGCGCTCCACTCTGAGCGAACTCGGAACTACGGCCGATGCGTTGTGGGAGACCCTGCACCGCGTCTGTCCCGACTGGTCCGCCGTGGCTCGCATTCTCGAAGCCCCGGACGAGCCTGCCGTGGGGCACGCTGCCAGCGCGCTTCCGTCAGCGCAGAGTGATGATGCCGCCACCGCATTCGGAGGGAGCGGGCTATATTCAGAGTGCGGGCTGCTCTCGCTCGGCCGGATCGTGGCCGATCTCAACGGGATCGAACACGGCACGTCACCCGATCCTCGTTTGAAGACCGATCGCACGCGGTTCGACCTGCCGATCCTCGTCCCGCTCGCCAGTCGGCCGTCACTGGTGGTGAAGTCCAACGGAGCGAGTCGTGCCGCAGCGACGCGCCTCTTGCAGACGGCGATGCTACGTTTTCTCACGTCACTGCCGCCGGGCAAGGTGCGCTTCACGATCCTCGATCCGGTGGGACTCGGGGCCAATTTCGCCTCGTTCATGCACCTGGCGGACATCGACGAGCAACTCGTCACGAGCCGCATCTGGACCGAGCCGCCTCACATCGAGAAGCGTCTCGCCGATCTAACCGAACACATGGAGACCGTGCTTCAAACCTACCTGCGCAACGAGTACCCGACGTTGGACGACTACAACCGCCAGGCGGGCGAAGTGGCCGAACCGTATCGCATTTTGGTCGTCGCCAACTTCCCCACGAACTTCACCGAGATCGCGCTCCGTCGCCTGGTCAGCATCGCCGACGGAGGCGTGAAGTGTGGCGTCTACATGCTGGTCAGCATCGACGAGTCGCAGCCGTTGCCGCGCGGGTTCTCGATCTCCGATCTCGAACGCCACGCCGTCGTGCTGCGTCTGCCGCGCGCCTCGACATCGTCCGGCGAGAAGGGCGGATTGTTGCAAGAGTTGCTCGGTGAAGTGAGCACGCTCAATGGTGGGTCATCTCTTGTCCCCTCGCCCCCGCCTGTCTTGGGCGAAACGAAAACAGCGGGGGAGAGGGTTAGGGTGAGGGGGTCGGGCGGTGATAACGTTCTCCACACGAAATCGACCTCATCCTCTGACCATCAACCCTCGACCACCAATCATCAACGTCCCGCCGAAAGCCCCCCTCACCCTAACCCTCTCCCCCCCAGAGCGGGAGGAGAGGGGACCGGACTAAGGGCAACAGAAGCGATCTCTCCTTTCCGCCTCGACGATCCCGATCTCGGCCAGTGGCCGCTGCAACTCGACGAGCCTCCCGCCGCCGATGAGTTCGGGAAGATCGTGCGACTGGCGGGTGAACTGGCTCGCTCGGTGCGTCGAGTCGAAGTGCCGTTTGAGCGTGTGATGCCGAAGGCGGACGCTTACTGGACCTCCAGCAGCCGCGCGGGTCTCGACATCCCCATCGGCCGGGCCGGGGCCACGAAGTTGCAGCACCTGCGGCTGGGCAAGGGAACCTCGCAGCATGTCCTGATCGCGGGCAAGACCGGCTCGGGCAAGTCGTCTCTGCTCCACGCCCTCATCACCAACGCCGCGATCCACTACACACCGGACGAAGTCGAGTTCTACCTGATCGACTTCAAGAAGGGTGTCGAGTTCAAGACCTACGCCACGCAGCGCCTTCCGCACGCGCGCGTCATCGCCATCGAGAGCGATCGTGAGTTCGGCGTCAGCGTGCTGCAACGGCTGGACGAACTGCTCAAGGAGCGGGGCGAACTGTATCGTCGCGCGGGCGTGCAGGACGTGGCGGGCTATCGCGACGCGAACCCCAACCAACCCATGCCGCGCGTGATGCTGGTCATCGATGAGTTTCAGGAGTTCTTCACCGATGAGGATGCGTTGTCCCAGCAGGCTTCGCTGTTGCTCGACCGCCTCATTCGACAAGGCCGTGCGTTCGGAGTTCACGTGTTGCTCGGCAGCCAGACTCTGGCCGGAGCCTATTCGTTGGCCCGTAGCACGCTCGGTCAGATCGCCGTCCGCATCGCACTTCAGTGCAGTGAGACCGATGCGCATCTGATCCTCAGCGAAGACAACACCGCTGCCCGGTTGCTCTCTCGACCCGGCGAGGCGATCTACAACGACGCGAACGGTTTGGTTGAAGGCAATCATCCGTTCCAGGTCGTGTGGCTCGACGACACGAAGCGCGAAACATATCTCGGCTGGCTGCGCGAGTGGTCGGACGAGTTCCAGAGCCGAGAGTCGTCTCTTGTCCCCTCGCCCCCGTCATCGGGGGAGAGGGTTAGGGTGAGGGGGTCTTCATCGAGTGACGTTTCCCGCTGGCCGGAAGCCATCGTGTTTGAAGGCAACATCGCCGCCGACCCGCTCGCGAATCCCATGTGGTTAGAAGCCGTGCGCCGCCCGGCAGCGATGCCTTCTTCCACTCCCCTCGCCCCTTTGGGGAGAGGGGCCGGGGGTGAGGGGCGATCAAGGACCAGCCCACCAACCACCCTCCGCTGCTGGCTCGGCGAATCAGTCTCGCTCACCGGTCCGCTCGAACTCCGCTTCGGTCCGCGCGAAGGTGGTCCGGTCCTGTTGATCGGTCGCGACGACGAAGCGGCCCTCGGTGTGTTGGCTTCGAGCCTGCTGGCCCTCGCAGGGCAGGGGGCCTCTGTCCAACATGAGGCGCGCGGCGCGAAGTTCATCATCCTCGACGGCAGCCTGCCCGACAGCACGGCCAACAAGACCTGGCACACGATAGCCGGTCTCGGCAATCAAGATTCCTTTGACATCGTCGCACCGCGCGAGTCCGCCGCCGCGTTGCAGTCCGTCGTCGCAGAGATGCGATCTCGCACCGAAGATCTCGCCGCGCCCGTCTTCGTGATCGTGTACGACATCTCCCGCTTCCGCGATCTCAAGAAGGCCGAGGACGATTACGGAGGCTACGGCGGTTCTGATAAGGAGCAGACCGTCAACCCCTCCGCGCTGTGGTCCGAGATCGTCAAAGACGGCCCCGCCGCCGGAGTCTTTCCGATCGTCTGGTGCGACGGCTACCAAACCGCCCAGCGCTGGTTGGGCCGTGAGCTGCTGAACCGCTTCGAGACGCGCGTCCTCTTCGCCATGAACGCCAACGATTCGAGCAACCTGATCGACAACCCGGCCGCCTCGAAGCTCGGCCCGAACCGCGCCCTGCTGTCTCGCGGCGACCTGGGCACGATCGAAAAGTTCCGTCCCTACGGAGTCCTCTCACCCGAACGA
>JAYUFF010001066.1:0-8554 GCA_043738825.1 Schlesneria sp. | reverse complement strand
CACGGCTGCACTAGGCAGCCAAGGTCAACGGCCGATTGGCAGTTGTTTTTTGATCGGCTTTTTACGTGGCCTGCTGATCAACCACGACACGCCACCCAGACCTACGGCGATCCAGTCGAATCCGGTCGCCCCCATTTCTGCGTCCTCGCCATGCTGACGGCTCGGAACGCAGTCGAATGGTAGCGAGCGGCCTTCGGACTGCAAGGCCATCATTTTTTGAAGAACGCGAAGAAGGACGAGAATAGGTTGGACGCCTTGCGCCTCGCATGGCACGATTCCGATGCTTTCGGTCCCCTCCCCGCTTGGATGATGTTGGTAAGAAGCCTGTTCGATGCTGACCTTTTCCACCGGCCGCTGCCACCGCGATTGTGACGGATTCACTCGGCGAGACTTCCTCTCGGCGATTCAGTGCTGAAGCACTCGCCGCAAAAAAAAGCTGGCGGCCAGTCCGAGCAATCCGTTGGCGACCCAGACGGCCCACGCCGGGTCCACCGATCCGGTCTTCGACAGGTTCAGCGACATCATTGAGATCGGGTAGTAGAGCAACAGGATCGGCACAAAGCAGAACAGGAAGCTGGTCAAGAATTGATTGCGAGCCATCAGGATGGAGAACGGACTGCCGAGCATCACGAAGAAGAAGCAACTGACGGCCATCGCGAACCGGTAGTGCTGCTCGGTTCGCAGACGGCAGGTTGAACTGAGGTAGCTAATGGCGTCGCGCTGATAGGTCAGAAACTCGGGTTCGTCGAACCGCTCGAAGTTTCCCGTGGAGAGGGCAAACGCGGCCTCCATTGCCTGCGACTGCTGTGACCGTTCCCGACCATCCGCCAGTTTGGGCAATTCTCGCTGGATGTCATCGATGCTCAGGTCGCGCCCACGCAACCATCGACCCTTGCTCGGGAGCGGGAAGGGAATCCGATCGTATTCGAGGTAGCCCGAGTTCTGCTGCCCCGGCAGGCTGGACTCGGCACCGTGCAGTTCCAGCCAGACTTGCTCGCGCGGCAGATCGAAGCTGAGTCGAGCTTCCCGCGCCGTGAGTGTGATGGCGTTGCGTCCCTGGGGAGAGTAACGAATCACCGGCCCGATCAAGGTTCGATCTCGAACGCCTGTCACCGTGATCGTGATCCCGCGCTCACGCACGCTGATCGTGCCTTGCGTCTTCAGGCGGTCGATAAAGATGTCCTCCATCGCCAGTGTGACAATCCGTTCGATGTTGCCGAAGGCCCAGGGGATGACCTGATCGCTGAACAACAGCACCGCAACGCTGAGCAGTCCGCTGAGAAAAAACGAAGGCCACACCAGACTCAACACACTAATCCCCGCAGCCTTGGCCGCGATGATCTCGTTGTCACCAGACATCCGTCCGTAAACCACACAGACGGTCAGCAGCAGCGTCGCCGGGATCGTGTACGGCAACAGGCTCGGCACGATGAACGGCAGAATTTGCAGAATCTGCCAGTGGCCGAGGCCATGCTCTCGGGCCTGGGCAAACGCCCCGACGAAAACCAGGAGCGAGGTGGAGACCGTGACGAGGATCCCAAACACTCGCAGCAGTTCACTCAGGACATAGCGTTCGAGCAATCTCATGCGGCCAAGCCCGTCGGTTGTTGAGGCATCACAATCGCCGTGAGACCGGAGTTCGACACGACCTATAGACCAAATCAATGAAACCGGTCAAGGTGGCCTTCGGTCGCGGGGACAACCGCCCACCCAGGTTGCCAACCGGAGAGCAGTCCGGCCGGCCTTGCCCAAAAAATCCGGCCGGACACAAATTGTCGGGTGGGCTGTGCCCACCAACACTCGACCAATTGTGGTGGGCGTAGCCCACCCGACAGTTTTTGGGCAAAGCCGGTGTGACGCAACACTCGGGTTATCGACGGTGTTGAGTTTGAGGAGTGAAGCTCCTCAAACTCAACGCCGTCGGAAGCTCCTCACCACGTTGGCCAGGTCGCGCGGTGGTTACGACCCGCTTAATGTGTCTGCTGCCTGCAGTTCAGATCAAAGTCGCACGCGCAGCCGCGACGACTCGAAGTGTGCTGCGTTATTAGCCGAAAGACAAAAGAGAATGAGGACGAAGGCGAGTCGAACACCGCGCGGCGCGACCTCGCCAGGGAATGTTCTTGAATCAGAGGGAGTCGCAATGAATCTGTTCCAAAACGCGAGCGATGACCAGGTGGCTTTGATCGGCTGTCTCGTGGCACTCGTGGGATCAATGGCCTTGATGTACGTCAGTTACTTCGTCGGCCCGGTGGCTCGACGTGCCAGTTCGGACGAATCTGGAAACGCCACACACTTGTTTCCGAATCGTTCGTCTGAGCTCGGTGCAGAAACCGCGCGAGACCGCGCCGCCTAACAAAGACCACAGATGGTGTTGGCTCGATTGAGCGGAGCCGACAGATACCAGTGACAACTCACACTGCTCCCGAGGTCAGCAACATGATCGACGCGCGAACCGAAGTCTCGACCATCGTTCCGGTCCATTCGTCGTGGCAGAATGACCCGGACTATGCCGATCTGTTGCCGCTCTTCGTGGACGAATTGCCTTCCCTGCGGACGACACTGCTGGAGTTCGCCAAGGTTTGTGACTTTGAGAATGTGAAACGTGAAGCTCACAAATTGCGGGGGACTGCGGGCGGGTATGGCTATCACGGTTTGAGCGATTTGGCGGGAGAGCTGGAAGACACCTGCAAGACTTCCGCTCGCGATGCCACGGCGATTTTGCGGGATCTCGACCGACTGATCGGATACATCGAACGAGTCCGCGTGTGAGCCGTTTTCGGCGCAACGCGGCCCACTGGAAACCACACATTTGTTGAGTGAAGGTCGTCGGTTTGCAGGGCTCTCGCCTTGTTTAATCTGGGATATTGGGTGCCACGGTCACGGCGTTTCGACGTGGCCGTGAGATGGGGAATCAGCCTTCACATCGTCGCACGGCCACGTCGAAGCTCCGTGACCGTGGCACCCCAATTTGAAAAAGGCGATGGCCCTGGTTGGTCTGGAGCTTGACTGGCTGACATCACACGACTGAAGTACAACGCGACAGTCATCAACTCCATTCGACGCACCGATCGAGGAACTGAATCATGATGAAGTACAAACGGATCGCACTGGGGAGCGGACTGCTGGCTGTCGGATACCTGCTGGGGAGTCTCAGCCTGTTCCCCGCAGTTCGTGCTCAGGAGGGCGGCACCGCCGGGCCATCGGAAGACTCGGCCAAGAAGATCGTAGCGGCGAACGATGCCTTGAAGGCGGCGGTCGATCAACTCAAGCTCGAATCGCGGTACGAGGTCGCCACCAAGGGAATCAACTCGTACGCGGTCATGGTTGGCGGGCTGAATGCCAAGGAAGACCTCGAATCGGGACACGGAGTCGATCCCGAAACCTTTGCCGCTTTGTACGCGGCGGCCTTCGATTTGAAGAAGCTGAGCCTTAAAGATGAGTCGCTGGCCGACTGGGTCGATGTCAATCTGCTCGATTACGATGTCGAGGGTCGTCTGACGTACCAGAACAAAGTGGTTCGCATCTACCCGGTCTCTCGCCTCAAAAAGCTGAACGCTCAGCGACTAGTCCTGATTGGCGAGACGAAGGCTGTCAAGAAAAAGTAGGGTGAGCACCAACGGCAGTTCAACCCGAGCCGTCTTGCTGCACCTCATTCTGCCGTCTCGATCGGGATCACGGTCAGTTGCAGCCCGCAGGCTGGCGGTGCATCGGTGATCAATCGCCAGTTGGTCGCGGCTTCGTCCAACGTCAGCCTGACGAAGGCTGCCGATGTTCCCCTCAACCGCAGCGTGATCGATCGCGATTCGAGTTGTTGCGGCCTCCATTCGTGAAACGTTGGCCGGATCGCGAGGTTGCTTTGACAGAGTGCCGTCGCGTTGGGATCGGTTCGATTCGCGACGAGGTCCGCCATCTCGTTGTGCCGCGTGAGATTCGTCCCGATCGACGTGGTCCATTCGCGAAAGAGGTCTTCCAACGATCGCGCGGTCGCTCGTTCCAAATTCTCGACACCGAACTTGTCTCCGTCGATGAGTCTGTCGATCAACTGCGGTCCCGACTGGCCGATGCACCAGTCGAGGAACAAGAACGCGGCACCTCGACAGCCGTGATGCCGCCAGAATTCGGGCCGATAGTAATCTCGCACGAGCAACGGCGCGGCTTCCGGGCGTTCGAGGAATTGCTGAATGCGATGGGCCACGTTGGACGACGAGCCGCTGGCCCGGACCTCGACCCAATGTGCCAACGCTTCGTTGAGCCAGTCGTCTTCAGCGGGAAGTTGCTCCGATTCGCGACCCCCAGCACCGTATCGCCGACTGAAAATCGCCGCGTGTGCCCATTCGTGAGCGAGCACGGCACGCAGCCGCTCACCGGGTTCGAGGTTCGCATTCAAAAAGACCACGTCGGCTTCATTGCCGAATGGCCGCAGAGGCTGGCGGGCAAAGTCGCTCGCGCGTGTCAGACCATCGACATCCGCCAACACCGTGTCCCGCTGACCGAGTCGCGCCGTCAGCACCACCGCCAGCTTGCCATCGCCGTCAACATCTCGCACCGATCCGATCAGGTCATGAATTGCCGGACCGATGGTTTCGTCCGCCAGTTGCGTCAGCTCGTCGATCAGTTCGTGGAGACGATCGCCGTTCAGCACGGATTGCTCGGCGTACACTCGAATCGAGGCCGCTTCACCAACCAGCCGGCAGTCAATCGTCGAGTAACTCGCGGGATCATCCAGTGAGCCACACCGCGAGTGAATGAAGAAGACTCGACGACTCACATCGAGTTGCGGCGGTCTCGGTGGAATGACTTGGTTTGGTTTGACTCGCGACTGAGGTGGCAGACACCTCTCGTTCGATCCTGGAACTTGCCACGGGGCGGCGTCACCATGAGTCGGCACGCGCGCGCCGCAGTTGCTGCGGAGATTGTCGCGGCGGACGTGGTGAGTGTCGGCTCGCTCGACCTTCAGAGTCACTTCAAACTCACCCTCCAAAGCCGATCCCGTGCTGCCGACCACGAGAATTGCAGACGTGTGCCGCTGACCGACTCCACCCAAACGAATGCCATCGCCACCACAAGCGGTTCGTCCGATGAACCGTTCGCACGGCGGTGCGGTTCGATTCGTTGACGATGCCGCCAGCGTGACGGACCTCGTCCGATGGCAGATCATCTGGACTTCCAACAGCAACACCAGTCCTGTTGCCGTCAACCAGAGGCTGACGCCCGTCAGCCGCCCGCCGTTGCACTGCATAAAGGGTTCCTCGTTCGATACCGACTTGAGTCACGGTCGTTGAAATACCGCCCCTTTCAATTGATCGGATCGTTGGCACCGGAGAATCCATCACAATCGGACATCTGTCCGTCTGACGGCGGTCTTTGTCAGTGGCTGTCCGAGAACTGGACTTGCCGCAACAGGTGTCGAAGTATTGGCTTGGGTGCCACGGTCACGGCTTGGGTGTCACGGTCACGGCTCTGCGTGGCCGTGGCTGCGCGACGACCACAGCACGACCACGCCAAGCCTGACCGTGGCGCCCTGAAAACAAGCGATTTCTTTTCGGATCGCCTCTGAGTTTTTCAGACCACGAACAGTCTCAACTCGCGTGCCACCTACGAACCCGCTCAGCGCGGGTTCGTTCGTTTGCGGCTCGTCACTGGGGAGTGCTCGCGCGATCGGCCTTGAGTTGGCGATCGACCTCTGCAAACCGCAACTTCAATTCACTGCCTCCCAATTCCGGATAGAGCAGTTTCGTCAGCTCGAGCAACTTGCGGGCATCCTGCTGTTGGCCGAGCTTGCTGCTGCTGGAGATGACGCCGAGTCGCGCGGTCAGCCATTCGGTCGATCCCTGCTTCGTCGTCGATTCGACTCGCCGCCAGCACTGCTTCGCGAGCATCAGGCACTCGCGGTTCGTGACCGCTTCGAGCTGCACTGCGATGTCGCGTTGACGGGCCGTGTCCTTCGGAACGTCAGCCGCGCACCGCGCGTACAGTTCGACCGCCTTCGCGCTTTGACCACTGGCCAGGTACGCGCGGCCCAAGCAGCGATCGAGCGATTCCTGCTCCGGCTTCGTGAGCGAACCGCGTTGCTCGGACAGTTGCTCGGCCGCGCGCAGTTGCAGTTCGACGTACTGAAGTCGCCGTTGTCGATCGTCGGAGGCTACGAATGGTGCCAGTCGTTCGACAATCGCCAGCAGATCGCGAGGCGGTGCGGTGGCGAGCGACTTCATCAGTCGCTCGGCTTCGAGCGGCTGGCCACTACCTGCCAGAGCCACCACGCGCAGCGCGGACGCGCGCTGACCGAGCCGCTTCCAGCGTTCGGCCTGTTCGTTGTCCTCGGTCACTCGACCGGCATTCGTGAGCACAGAACCGAGCAAACGCTCGGCGCGATCAAAGCGTGGCGGTTCGGACAACAGCAGCAACGCGGCCAGATGCAGTGCCAGCTCGGTCTGCGGAGCCGTCCACTCGACAGCCACTTCGTCGCGCGATGTCACGAAGCGCGAGAGCGTCTCGACCGCTTCGTGCTCAAATTTGCCGGTCGCCAGTTTGCGCTCGCGCATCCGCAGGAGAATTGCCTCGTAACACCGAGCCGCTCCGGCCTGAGCCTCCGCCGCGCGCGGATGCTCATCATTCACCTGCAAGTACAGCGGCAGCGCGGCCGAGACCTGCAACCGCTGCTCTTCCAACTGTGCCCGGAAGAATCGAGCGTCATCGGCGGTGGGATCGTCCGCAAACAATTCGACCTGCCGGTCGAGGGCCTCGGTGTACGCCTCGCGTCGTGCTTGAGTCTTCTGCTCTTCGTAGAGCCGTCCGAGGCAGTAGGCCCCGTTCAACTGAGCCGCCGGCGCGCGCGCGTGCTTGGGGAATTCGTGAGCCAGTTTCAAGAAGTCGGCTGCGGCCTCCGCGAACTGTTTTTCGCGCAGCAGAATCGACGCGCGCGTGTATCCCAGATCTATGGCAAGGTCGGTCTGTCCCGAGGCCGTCGCCGATCGCTCGGCGTCCGCGTAGCCCTTCAAGGCCGCTTCGATCCGCCCCGCGAGAAAGTCCGCCCGCGCCATCTGCATCGCGGCATCGAGTGCCGGCCCGTACTTCTCGGCCGTGCGAATCGACTCCCACGACTCGTGGCAACGGCGACTCCAGTAACCGCCGACTTGCTCATCGCAACGCTGCAACGTGATCTCGGCCTGTTCCCGCAACTGCTCGGCGAGCATCTGGTCCTGGCGCTGCAAGGCCGCATCGCGCATCGAGGCCAACGCCCGGACTTGCAGGAACCACAGCTCACCCGTCAATCGCTTTCGCTTCGACCGCGTCTGCACGATCAATGCGGCCGCGTCCACCGAGCGTTGCCGCACGAGGAGCAGTCGCGCCTTCTCGGCAACCACTTCATCCAGCAGTTCGTCGGTGGGACGAGGCTCCATCTTTTCGAGGGCCGTCAGCATTTCAGCACCGCGTTCCAGATCGCCCTTCAATCGCGAACAGACAGCCAACCCGAGTTTGGCTCGAAACGGCAACGGCTCATCCGCCACGCCAATCAGTTTGCGAAACGTCTGCTCGGCTTCGAGGAGATCAATGCTCCGCTCGCGCGAGTCGGCGGGCCACAGTTCGGAACGGTTCCGCAGGCTGACAGCCAACTGGAATCGAATGCGATGCAGTTGAACCCGCAGCTCGTGAGACGAGGGACTTCCCTCGGGGGGCCGCTTGGACCCGGTGGCTTCTCGCGTCGGTTCGCCCAGTCGCCGTTCGACGGCTCGCAGTAGATCGATCGCCGACGAATTGGCCTGTTTTGCGCGCGCGGCGAGTGGCTCATCAAACGGTCGCAGTTCGCACTCGACCTTCAGCCAATCTCCTTCGGACGCGGGAACCATCGCCGCTTGGACGACCAGCAGCACCTCGCGCGGATTGGTCGGTTCGCGCGTCCGTTCGTCATCCACCACCGCCCGCGACCGCTTCCACAATTCGGCCTGCTGTTGTTCGGAGGCATAGCCCGCGTGCTCGGCCAGCGTCCGAGAAAGTTCGATCGCCAGATCGGTGCGCTGGGCGAGCGGCACGTTCGACTGGGCCAGCCGCGAGATCGCAGAGCCCTCCGCCAGCGAATACAACCCGCGCCGACGGAGCTGCTCGAAGTACCGCGCGTGCGACTCGTCGGCCAGACCGCGCGCCGCCATTCCCGCCGCGAGAAAACCCGCGACGAGCAGCAGCACGGCCAGCGTGAATCGAGACCTCTCCATGCCGCAACCTTCCAAGCCGGATCACCACGCGATGCCATTGACTACGAGAACTCCATGAACCATCTCGAAGTCCGGCTTTTCCGAAAGCCGGACTTCTTTCCGGGGCGCGCCCTCCCGGAGAGAAGTCCGGCTAACAAAGCTACGCCGGACTTCAGCCTTGGTTACAAGCATCAGCTTCGCGCGGGAGTCTATCTCAGGAGTTGCGGCCTGTCTGCGGCAGTCGGTTCAAACGCAGGGCCATCGCGTGTTTGAACTTGGGTGCCACGGTCACGGAGTTTCGACGTGGCCGTGCGAGGACGTGAAGGCTGATTCTCCATACACACGGCCACGTCGAAGCTCCGTGA
>JAYUFF010001065.1:0-8556 GCA_043738825.1 Schlesneria sp. | reverse complement strand
TAGAGGACCATCTCGGCGTCGGGGTCTGGCACGATGGACTCGATGTCCCGCTCGATGATCCCCTTGCCGAGTGACTTCGCACCGGGAACGTGTCCGGCTGCGAACTCACTCTCTTCGCGCACGTCGAACAACAGGAACGGCTCGCCGCGCGCTTGTCGTTCGCGCACGTCGTTCACCGTGCATTCGCGAATGTTGACGCGCACAGCCTCAACGATTTGAAGAAAGCGGGGAGCATGCTGAGCCATCCGTGAACCTCCTGAACTGCCAAACAATTGGAATCGAACCACATCGGACGGGATGAGATTAGCGTCGGGGCAGATGGGAAGGAACCGCTCAAGGCGTCACGCCGGGGCATTCGTCCGGCTTCCTCGAAGAGGACTTGAAGAACTTACTGTTCGGCAAGAATTCGCTGGAGCACCGCAAGCTGTGGCGAGTGATGTTGGGCGCGAACTTTGGTGACGGTCGCACGGTCGCCGGGTGCGATCTCGCCCTGCACGATCTGCGCGGCCGGGCGCTCGGTCTGTCGATCGCCGACGGCACGGCGCGTTCACGCGGTCGCCGGTGGTCAAGTTCGGCAGGGAACTGGAGAAGCCCGATTTCTGCTGCATCGAGGAACCATCGCCGCAGTCGCCCAACCCTGCCGGGTACGACGAATCGATGCTCGACTTCGATGTCTACGAAAACCCGTTCCGAGAAGAGATCGTCACCCAGAAGTTCGAGCTGAGGAACGGCGACTTCGATGTCCCCACCGGCCCGGGCCTCGGGATCGAAATCAACGAAGATGTGGTGCGGAAGTACGCCCAGCAGTAATGCACGACAGCGATGAGGCTGTACGCTCGCTCCGCAGACGGAGTCCTGTCTGACTCCACGGCACGGCCCCGTCACGCCAATGGTCATCGTGGAGCCAACGCGGTCTCCGGCTCCCGCGATCCCGTGCGGCGAGCGTGGCATCATCGCTTCGGTACTCGCTTTAACAAGGCTGCGGGGTGACAGACCACGCCGCTGTGGATCACGAGTTCGATGCGCCGCGTGTGGCGAATGTCGTCCAGCGGATTGGCCGTGAGCAGGACGATGTCGCCCTGCTTGCCTGCCGAAATGGAGCCGAGGCGTTCCTGCTCACCCAGCACGGTCGCATTGGTCAGAGTGGCGGCACGCAGCGCGGCCGCCGGCGGCAATCCCGACTCGACCAGCATCTCCAGTTCCTGATGCAGCGAGAAGCCGGGAGGCACCTGCGGTTCGGGCGAGTCGGTCCCGACGAGCAGCGGCACACCGGCGCGATACAGCTTGCCCGTCAGTTCTTGAAACTTGGCAAACTCGCGGCGGCGATCTTCCAGCGAACCTCCCTGAGGACAACCGGTGCGCGCCAGATAGACCGGCCAAAAGTCTCGCAGCCGCTGCGGGACGAGGGCGTTGTCCGGATGATCGCGGACCTCGGGAACGTCGGGCAGCAGGATCATGTTGCGAAAGACCGCCAGTGTTGGATCAACGAATGTTTTGCGTTGAACCAACTCGGCCACCAGCAACTCGCAGAGCGGGTTACTCAGATCGAGTCGGCCGCGATGGCCTGGGTCCGTCGTGACCTCCGGCGGAATGACATAGTTGAACACCGACCAAATATGTTCGAGGCCATCCACGCCATCGGCCACCGCATCCTGTGCCGAGTATCCGCCGAGGTGAGCCGTCACGAACAAGCCGCGACGATGTCCCTCGTCGATGATGGCTCGGCCGACGGGGCGCGACGTGCCGGCATAGATCTTCACCGTCGTGACGTTCCATTGCGCGAGGTCATCGAACAGCGCTGGCACTTTGGCCGCATCGGTGATCGCTTGGCCGACATCGCGATGAATCGGCGGATCGGCGTCGAGCAGCGGGCTGCATGTGAAGACTCGCGGACTCCACTCAGGATGCGCCGCAGCGATTCGCGCCACGAGCGTGGCCGCCACCAGCTCATCGCCAGTGCTGCGAATCGACGTCACGCCTGCCGCGAGGTACAGCGGCAGCACCTCATCCCCGGTCACATGCGCGAAGTCGAGCACATGCACGACATGCACATGCGCGTCGATCAGCCCCGGCAGCGCGAACTTGCCACGGCCGTCAATGAGCGTCGCGTCAGCGGGGATGTCGCCGAGTTCGTCGGCTCCGGACACGCGGTCGATCTGAGTACCGCGAATGACGATCGTCCGCTCCGGCAGCATCTTGCCGGACTCGGGATCGAACAGACTGCAACGTTCAATCACGACCGTTGGTTCTGCCGCAGGCACGGCCGAAGCGACCGCCAGACACAAGACGGTCGTCACGAAAATACCCCAGCCGCCGCCAACCGTTCCGAGAAACGTTCTGCGTGTGATCAAGGTTCGTCATCCTTCAGGGCAGAGGCGAGGGCACAAAACGAACGAGGAGATTCTTGGAAGGACAAGCCACTTGCTATGCCAGCACCTCGCGCACGACGCGGCCGTGGACGTCGGTCAGGCGGTAGTCGCGGCCGGCATGGCGGTAGGTGAGACGCTCGTGGTCCAAGCCGAGCAGGTGCAAGATCGTGGCGTGGAAGTCGGGCATGGTCACTTTGTTTTCGGCCACGTAGTAACCGAACTCGTCGGTTTGACCGTAGGTCATCCCGCCGCGAATGCCGCCGCCCGCCAACCAGACGCTGAAGGCATGCGGATGATGGTCGCGACCGTCGGTCCCCTGAGCAGCAGGCGTGCGGCCGAACTCCGTGCCGAAGATCACCAGCGTGTCGTCGAGCAACCCGCGCGACTTCAGATCGTTCAACAGGGCAGCAATCGGCTTATCGACCTTTTTCGCGTTGGTGGTGTGGTTGTTGCGCAGGTCGCTGTGAGCGTCCCAATAGTTCCGTGGGTAGCTGAAATTGACCTGCACAAATCGCACGCCCGCTTCCAGGCAACGCCGGGCGAGCAAACATTGCCGAGCGTACTCGTCCGTTGGCTCTTCGCCGACTCCATAATTTCGCTGAGTCGCCGCCGTCTCCCGGCTGAGGTCCATGACGGCCGGCGCTTCCGCCTGCATCCGAAAGCTCATCTCGAAGGCAGCGATGCGGGCATCGAGTCGCGGGTCAGCACCGACTCGTTCCAAATGCTGTCGGTTGCGTCGTGCGAGCAGGTCGAGTTGCAAGCGTTGCAAGGCCGGATCATCGCCCGGTGCGAGGCTCGACAGCTTTGCCTCCTTGAAGTTCGTGCTGCCGTCACCGATCCGCGTCCCCTGAAAACTCGCGGGCAAAAACGCAGAGCCATAGTTCTGAGCACCACCGTGATACAGCGACGGGCTGAGGCTGAGGAATCCCGGCAGGTTCTGGTTTTCGGTTCCCAGTCCGTACAGCGTCCACGCGCCGAGACTGGGTCGCGCAAACACGCCGCTCCCGGTGTTGATGTTGAGCAGGGCCGGACCATGCGACACCTGATCGCCACCGTTCATCGAGCGAATGACGCAGATGTCGTCGATGCACGACCCGATATGGGGAAACAGGTCGCTGACTTCGATCCCACTCTGGCCATAACGTTGAAACTTCCACGGCGAAGCGAGCAGGTTGCCGGTCGGCGCGAATTCAAACTTTGGCTTGGTGATCGGCAGCGGTTGGCCATTCAGTTCGGCGAGCTTCGGCTTCGGGTCGAACGAGTCAACATGCGAAACTCCTCCGTGCATGAACAGGAACACAACTCGCTTTGCTGTCCCCGCGAAATGTGGCTGCTGCGGAGCGAGAGGCCCGCCGCTGGGTTGTTCCGCACTCGCAGCGGACGATTCCGACGCCAGCAGACTCAACAGCGCGACATTGCCGAAGCCACAGGCCGATTGGCGGAGCCACTGACGACGTGAAAGTGTGGGCGGATGCATGTCCATGTTCCCGGTTTCATTCGAGGTACAGAAACTCGTTCTCACACAACAAAAGTTGGCAGTAGCTTTGCCATGCCGATAACCGGCGTTCGGCTTCGGGGCGAGCCTGAGCGGCTTGAGCGTTCAGATACGCCGACAAGTACTCTCGGGCCTGAGCCAACTCGCCGAGCGACGGCTTCCGTCCGAGAGCCAGCCCATGCGCTCGCTCGATCCGTTGCTCGTCCGTCAGTTTCTCCTCGGCCAGCAGCCGCTGAGCGAACTGTTTGGCTTGCTCACGGACGAACGGGCTGTTGAGTAGGAACAACGACTGCGACGCGACCGTCGTCTCGTTTCTCACGGCGGTCACGCCGTTGGGATCGGCCGCATCGAACAAGGCCAACACATCGGGCAGTATGTTGCGCACGACGGGCAGATAGATGCTGCGCTTGGCAAACGTGGTATAGAGCGGATCATCTGCTGCCAACCGATTGGGCAGGATCATGGCACCGATATTCTCAGCCTTGCTGACCAAGTATTCGCCGCTCTCGTTCGTTCCCGGAACGCGATCCAGCTTGCCGCTGACGACCAGCATCGCGTCGCGCAGCTCTTCTGCGGAAAGTCGGCGTCGAGGGAACGACGACAGCCAGCGCCGGTCGGGATCGGCTTGCTGTGCTAAGGCACTCGACAGGCCGCCTTGCTGGTAGGTACTGGACAGCACCATCAGTCGGTGCATCGCCTTGACACTCCAGCCCGATTCGACGAACCGCGCGGCGAGCCAATCCAACAACTCAGGATGCGACGGCCGTTCGCCGCGCACGCCGAAGTTGTCGCTCGTGGCCACCAGCCCGCGTCCAAAATGATGCTGCCAGATTCGATTGACCATCACGCGCGCCGTGAGCGGATTCTGGCGGCTGGCCATCCACTGGGTGAGTTCCAATCGGCCGCTCGAAGTGACCGAATCGGCGAGCCGGGCGGCGTCAGCCCTCGGACTTTGATCGACAGCAACTTGATCGGCAGTCGCGTTCGGTCGGGGGGCTGACGCCGCCCCGCTCGCCAAGATTTGGACGAACCCGCGAGGCACCGTCTGCCCGAGCGTGAACCGATTGCCGCGCAGGTGGACTCGCAGATTGCGCGGCAGCGTCTCTTTCGGAGCCATGACCACGATCGGTTCCTGGCCCTCACCTTGCGGGACAGGAAACTCCCACCACATCGTCGCGTTGCGGATCTCATTCTGAAACGGCTCGGTGCTGCGGAAAATCCCGGCCAGCGCGTAGTAGTCAACCGTGCGGATCGCGTCGAACTTGTGATCGTGGCAGCGAGCACACGCGATCGTCAGTCCCAACATGGCTCGGCTTGTCACGTCGATCTGGTCATCGACGATATCCAGCCGCGATTGTTCCTTGTCCGTTTCCGCGAGCGCCTTCGGGCCGATCATCAGGAAGCCCGTCGCAATGATTCGCCGCGTGTTCGTCTCGACGGAGTCAGTGGGTGGGAGCAGGTCACCGGCAAGCTGCTCGATCAGAAACTGGTCGTAGGGCAAATCCCGATTGAAGGCATCGATCACATAATTGCGATACCGCCAGGCGTAGCGCATCACGGCGTTCGCGTCGTTGGCCGTCGTCTCGGCATAGCGCACCACATCGAGCCAATGCCGGCCCCAGCGCTCGCCGTAGTGCGGCGAATCGAGCAACCGATTGACGACCTTTTCAAACGCTTGCGGTGTGTCGTCCTTCAGGAACGCATCCACTTCTTCCGGCGTCGGCGGCAGTCCGGTCAGGTCGAAAGTGACTCGACGCAGCAGGTTGAGCTTGTCGGCTGGCGGCGCGGGGGCCAATCCAAGCTCATCGAGTTTCGTCAGGACGAAGCGATCGACCGGCGACTTGATCGAGGCTTCGTTCTTGACGGCCGGTGGTGCCGGATCACGGACAGGCTGGTACGCCCAGAAGTTCTTTTCCTCCGGCGTGAACGTGGCGCGTGGGGCGATCGGGATGGAATCTGGCTCGGTCGATCCTGCCGCAACCGTCAGCGTCGCGCCCGGCCAACGAGCACCCGCCTTGATCCACACCGCGAGGTCCGCGATCTGCTTCTCCGCCAACTTTCCGTCCGGCGGCATCGCCATCCCACTCTGATGCCGAACGGCCTGCATCAGCCGGCTCTCGTCCGGCTTCCCAGAAATCACGGCCGGTCCCGACTCACCGCCGCGCAATACCGCCTCACCGGAATCCAGACGCAGGCCACCTTTCACTTTCGTCCCGGCATGGCACTTGTGACACCGCTCCACCAACAGCGGCCGAATCTTTTTTTCAAAGAACTCGACCTCCTGGGAAGACAAATCCTCGGCAATTGCGAATCGAAGTGATCCGAAAAACACGAACGCGAGCGGCAGTAGTGCGAACTTCCAGGTCGGGAGCGAATTGAGGCACAGACGCCGGCGCGAAGTCACGAAGGACAGCGCGGGGCCGAGGGATCGATTCACATCCATTGCACCATCGTGCCTTCGTTCGAGCATTTCCGAAATCGTATCATTCACACGATCACCTCCTTCGCCACAGTTCAAACGGCATCGGCGAGTCGGTCGTCTTCGCCACCGAAAACGTGGCCTGCGACGCCAAACTCCGTGAACGCCAGCCAGGTCACCTCTTGCCGCGACATCTTGTGAGCGGCCGGGTGACGAGCAAAGCCTCGGCCTGGCGGCTCACGAGATCAGTTGTTGGATCACGTGGGCCGGTTCGACCCCCGTCAGCTTCTGATCGAGGCCCTGGTACTTGAACGTGAACCGCTCGTGATCGAAGCCGAGCAGATGCAGCACGGTGGCGTGGAAGTCGTGGACGGGGACCGGATCCTTGACGATGTTGTAGCTGAAGTCGTCGGTCTCGCCGTGGATCGTGCCTCCCTTCGATCCGCCGCCCGCCATCCACATCGTGAAGCAACGCGGATGGTGATCGCGGCCGTAGTTCTCCTTCGACAGCCCGCCCTGCGAGTAGATCGTTCTTCCAAACTCGCCGCCCCAGATGATGAGCGTCTCGTCGAACAGGCCGCGTTGTTTGAGGTCTTGAATCAGACCGTAGCACGCCTGGTCCACGTCCTTGCACTGGCTGGGAAGGCGGCCCGCGACATTGGCGTGAGTGTCCCAGTTGTTGATGTAAATCTGCACGAACCGCACGCCCCGCTCGACCATGCGCCGAGCCAGCAGCACATGGTTGGAAAACGTCCCCGGCTGCTTGGCCGCCTCGCCATAAAGTTCGTAGGTCGAGGCCGGTTCGCTGGCGATGTCGGTCAGTTCGGGAACGCTGGCCTGCATTCGGAACGCGAGTTCATACTGCTCGATGCGCGTGCGAGTCTCGGGATCGCCGAGTTGTGCCAGCGTTTGTTCGTTCAGTTGTCGCAGGCCATCCAGTGTCTTGCGGCGGATTTCCGAAGGGACTCCCGGCGGATTGTTGATGTACAGGATCGGGTCTCCCGCACTGCGGAACGGCGTCGCCGAATGCTCGCCCGGCAGATAGCCCGACTGCCACAAACGGGCCGAGATCGCCTGGACCTGCTCGGTGTTGGTCGGTTTCGCCACGAGCACCACGAATGTCGGCAAGTCATCGTTCAGTGAGCCGAGTCCATACGAAGCCCACGCGCCCAAGCACGGTCTGCCCGTGATCTGATTGCCCGTCTGCATGAAGGTGATGGCCGGTTCGTGATTGATCGCCTCGGTGTTCATGCTACGCATGAAGCAGATGTCATCGACAACTTTCGAGGTCCAGGGGAGCAACTCCGTGACCCACATCCCGCACTGACCGTGCTGCGCGAACTTGAACTTCGATGGAGCGATCGGAAACCGCGCCTGCCCCGAGGTCATCGTTGTCAGTCGCTGCCCCTTCCGAATCGACTCAGGCAGGTCCTTGTCGTACCAGTCGTTCATAATCGGCTTGTAGTCGTAGAGGTCCATCTGCGGCGGCCCGCCGACCATGTGCAGATAGATCACGTGCTTGGCCTTCGGCGCGTGATGCGTCATCAACGGATGAGCGGCCCCGCTCCCCTTGGTCGCTTCCGCGGCGAACGCACTCCCGCCAATGTCGCCTCCCAACAGAGACGCCAGCGCCGCCGAGCCGAGCACGTTCGAGCCTTGAGAAAAGAAGTGCCGCCGCGTGATGTGCCGCATGTAATCTTGAAACGGGTTCATGATCGTCCGCCTTCTGTTTGAGTCTGCTCAATTGTCGCCTCGCCCCGTCACTGTGCTCGCCGCCTCATCGACATCCCCAGCCCGCACTGCTCGAACCGAAATCAAACGCGGCGCAGATTCGCGCCCCGTTGAAAGAGTTGTAACACAGGCGGCTCACCCGAGAAATCGCCGGGAAACACGAGCCGCCGGTTCGACGCTGTTCAACGGGCGGTCCCCCGCAGCGTGCGCGAGGAACTTTGGCCGCCTTTTCTCGCTGACGCTGCGGGTGACTTTCAGAACTCTCGGAACTTGAGCATGCGCAGCCCCTAAGACGCTCGAGTGGCGGGCCACTCGCGGTAAGTTTGACGGGCAGGATTGTCCGCTCTCAATCGCAGCGCGAAATCGCGGCCAACAGTTGCCATCGGGCAATGTCGCAGGGGAGCTTGTCGCGCTGATCTCCCCCGAACTCGTGTGTGCTTCAGTGTGGTGGGATCGAAAACTGGCGGGTTTGGGTGGCGGGGTCAGAGTCTTCGATGGCCCCGGTCTTGCCATTCACGTCAGGGCCATCGAAGACTCTGACC
>JAYUFF010001064.1:0-8560 GCA_043738825.1 Schlesneria sp. | reverse complement strand
TTTCCCACTCTCACGGCCACGTCGAAGCTCCGTGACCGTGGCACCCAATACCCCAGATTCAACAAGGCGATGGCCCGCCATCGGCAAAGAATCAAACCGGCCCGGCCGAGGAGATCGGCCGGGCCAGCGAAGGTTGATTACTGATTGGGGAACTTGATGTCGGTCACGTTGTTGTAGCGCGGGTCGCGGTAGACTTCGGCGAACTTCATTCCGAAACCGTATTGCAGTTCCCATTGCGCTCGGCGCGCATAGGGCGTCCGCGGATGGTTTTCGATGACGGCCTTGTACTCGGCTTTCGCCATCTCGTCCTGGCGGTTCAACTCCTCCACATCAACCTTGGTCTGTTTGATTTGCTCCTTGGTCGGTTCGAGAAGCTGCGGAACGCGATGGATGTCCCAGTAGTTGTTCTTCTCGTCCTTCGGCTTCGGCTTGGTCTTGTAGTGCTGGTCAAGCGCCAGCAGGAGCTGAAACAGTCGCACGCGGTAGGCCAGGCATTGCGCGTGCATCAAATCATAATTGGCCCGCCACCTCTCGGACGGTTCCTTGTCCCGCAGCTTCTTGACGGAATCGAGCTGCTTGACCGACTCGTTCAACAGGCCCATGGCCCGCATTGCGCGTTTGGCCGTTTCCTCTCCCTGCTTGGAAAATTCGGCATGGTCGAGGCTGTACCAGTGCTCCTGCATCTCGAGTTGCTTGTCGAGATACGGGTTGAGCGCCACGATGACCTTCCACTGCACCTCGCGGAACTTGTGGGATTCGCGATCCTTTTCGTACGCCATGCGCGAGTTGAGGTCGGGCAGATACTCCTTCATGTCGAGCAGTTCGTACTTGCGCTGCTCGAACGACCCGGCACCCGCCAAGTTGTCCTCGTTCCCCGGCAACATGAAGAAGATGCCGCCGGTCTGCTTGGCAATGCGGACCTGCTCGTAGGGACCGAACCCGCTGGAGAAGACATCCCACCGGGCGTGCAGTCCGTCGAACTGAAGGCATTCGGGAAACGGAGTCTCGGGACCACGGTTGATCGTCAGCCAGTGAGTCAGCCCGTGCTTGGGATCGATCCACCGAGTACGGGCGAAGGGGAAACCGAAGACGGAATAATGGCCCAGCACGTAGACCGGAGCATCGGCCGTCTTGCAAAGATGAATCGTGTCTTCGATCAGATTGCCATCGTCACCGGATTCATCCGACACGACGATCACGACCAGCTTGCGTTTGGATCTCGCCGCGAACTGCTGATACTTCCGGACGGCCGCCGTGATGGCGGCACACGTGTATTCCAAGCCGCTTTCGTCGATTTGAATCTTGTCGATGGCCTTTTTGATTTCATCGACATTGGAAGTGGGTTTCTTGTCGGCGGTGTGCTCGGAAATCCCCTTGCCGAAGCTCATGACCGAGGTCAGCAGAATCTCATTCGAGGTCTTGAGCTTGGCATCCTGTTTTTGGACGAGGCCGAGTTCCTCGTAAACCTTGTAGAACCGCTCGCGGATCTCCTTCTGGTCGTCCTTCATGCTGTCGGATTCGTCGAACAACCAGACCACCAGAACTTTTTGGTCGCGCATCATGCGGACCAGTTCCTGAGTCATCTGACCCAGCGCGGCACCGTAACCTTCGACGACTCGCCCGGTCTCACCCGAGACCTGACCCGCGCCCAGATCCTTGCTGATGATGCTCAGGCCCGGCACGCCCATCCCGCCCATGCTCACTCTGACTTCTGCTTCTTTCAAGCTCGGTGCGTCGGCGAGTTTCTGGGCGACTCCGCCACCACCTGATCCGCCGAGCCCTACGCCGCCGGTTCCGCTCCCCGAACTGCCGGCAGCCTCGGATCCAGCGATGAAGTTCACCGTTGTGGCGGCTTCCGTGGACGTTTCCACTTCCTGAGTGAACTCATCTTGCATTCGCTCTTCTGTGAAGACCGAATCGACAATCATCTGTAACTGTTGGAGTGGGGCCTTAAAAACCACGAATGACATGGCCACCAAGATCAGGACGTGTACGCCCAGCGAAATGACCAACCCGACAATCCGTGATTTAGGAACTTTGGGGAGGCTAATTTCTGGGTATGTGACGAGTGGGTTTTTCATGGCCACCGAACTTCAGAGGGACAGAGGTGGTGAGGTGACAAAAACAAAAGCACCGCAATTGCGCTGCGATGGCGTCGCTCTTTGCCGTAAATAGGACTCAACCGAGGTCAGCTACGAAAAACCCCCTGCATCATCCTCTGCAAGGGGTCGATCTTCAGATGGGACCGCCGCCCATCAAATGACCTGTCCAGAATCCCTTCCGAACGTCGGTTTTCAAATTTCGCGTCGAACCGGATCCTTGTCGATCATCTTCTTGACCTTTTTCTTGGTCACGGGATCTTCGACCTCGATGAACTTGGGTCCGTCTTTCTTGTCCTTGCCGCCCATACCGACGGGATTGGGGTTGTAGCTCGCTTCCTTCCACTCCCAGCCGAGCTGCGTGCTCATTTCACGCTCGGCCATGTACTGCCACGGCGTTCCGGGGTGTTCGTCCACGACACGTCGGAGGTATTCCAGCGCGCGGGTGGCCAGTTTCTTGGTCGTGGCCCCAGACGTGATTTCTTTGGAGTCTCTGAGTTGCCACTGGTTGTTTCCCGGCTTCTCGAACTTCTTCGGCGACGCTTTCATTTCGGCGAGCATCATGTTGTAGCCAAAGCTGCGCGTCCGCAGTGCCAGTACGCGACCCATGGCCAAGTCGTAGCCAGCTCGCGAGCGGGCATCCTTGATCTTGGCACGATCTTTTTCACCCGGCTCCAGCATGCGGAGCAAGGCGTCGAGCTTGTATTCAAGTTCGGCCAATGGCTTTTGCGCTTCAGAAATCGCCACGCGCAGAACCGTGTCGTTCTCGGCGGGGAACTCCAGTCGCGGGAGTGGAACATTTTCCACCTTGAGCAATTGGCAGACTTCCAGCAGCGCCGCCTTGGCTTTGTTCTGCTTGATGTCGGCGTTGAGCATCGGAATCGGGCGGTAGTCGGGTGCATAGTTTCTCATCACCTGATGATCGAGCTTGATGCGACCGCGACCCTCATCGGTGATGTAGTAAATGCCGTTGGTCTCGGCGCACAGACGGGTCAGACCATACGGACCGAAACCGGACGACATCTCTTCGAGGTCGTAACCGTTCGCACCCCAGTAGGCCAGTCGGACAAGTTCGGGGTAATACGTTTCTGGTCCTCGGTGCATGACGCCGATCACGGTCTCTCCGCTCTCCAGATTGAAGGGGGCTTCGGTCGTCTCCTTGCCGAACGGAGCGGCGTTACCGACGCAGTAGCATCTCATGCGGTAACGCTTGGTATTAAGAATTGCCTGTTCAAGGTTCCCGTTGATCCCGTTCCCAGGGTCCGAACCAGCCTCGTCGGTAACGATGATGATCATGACATCGCGGTGCATCTTCGTGCTGTACGTCTGATAATGATTGGCGACGAAATTGACGGCGGCAAACGTATTCTCCAGGCCCGACGATTCGGACTTGATGCCGCGGACGGCCTTCACCAGTTCCCCGACATCATCGACCGGCTCCTTGGTGATGACATTTGTCTTCTCGCCGAACGTGACCACGGCACTTTTGAGGACCTTGTCAGAGCCGACATTGAGCGCGGTCAGTTGTTTGTAGACGTTCTCAACCCGGTCGGCGATCATCGAGCGGCGCGCGGTCAGCGACGGCGAGACATCGAACAACCAGACGACCAGCGTTTTCTTCTCGCGCAGTGAACTGGCGATTTCCCAAGCGAGGCTGTCCACCGCCCCTTCGACACCACCAGAATTCTGGGTCGCACCTTGAGTTGCCACGGAGGCCAACACGTCCGACCTCGATGGTTGCGGCAACTGGTCAGTGACGGGGGCCGCGACGTTCAGATTGTCCGTGACCGTTCTTTCGATCTCTTCCTGAGGATCCTTGGCGAGCTGATTGGACGCTTCCTGCGAGGCTGCGAGGCTGCTGACATCGCCGCCACTTCCGATCTGGTCTGTGATGGTTGAGTCGAACTTGTAACTCATCGGATCGTCTTCTTCGATCGAGCTGGTGAACTCGGTGAAGATTTGCAGCTTCTGAGAAAACTTAACGAGGGCCAGTCCCGCCAGCAGCAGGACATGCAGGCAGAGGCTGACGCCAAAGGCCATGACGAGTGCCTTGGGGAACCGGCTGTTTTCCAATTCCATCTCGAACACTTCAGGCTGATCGACTTTCAGGTTGGCGCTCACGTTTCACTCCTCGCTGATCGATAGAGGCGACTGGACCCTGCTGGTCAACGACCGCATCCCACTCAAATCAAAACCCAATTCAAGCCGACAACTCGCAAACGAGTCTACTGATTCAAACTTAGTGTTGCAATTGGCGGTTGCCGCGTCGCAACCTGTCTGCTCATTTCATCATCGACCGTTCAGCCCCGGCCGCAGTACGCTTGTCGTTGGCCTCGCGGCCAAACACACTCTGCCGTTTCCGGACAGCACCATTGGAGAAGTGTACCTCGCAACCACGGAAAACCTTCGTGACTGCTCAAAAAGTACGTCGCGAAACAGACTCCGGCACCGATTGTTTCGTTGGCCACACGTGAGAAATCAGATTCTCGACCAGTCTACCTTTGCGTCTGAACACCTTGCCGGGTAAACCGGTTGCGCTGGAATCCGGACTCGCCGCACGAGCAACCAGCAGAGTCGTGACGGAATATGGCCGAGCCGCTGGGCCTCAACCGGTTCGGCCTGGGACAAGATCATCTGACGATCAGCAGGAAGGAGCAGCGGTTTCCATGCAACCGGACGAAGTTGAAGTCGAGTCCGACTGTGGCGTGACGCTCTTTGTACGAGACTATCGTCCGGGCGCACGAGTTCCGTCTGCGGGGGAGGCACCACGCACGCTGGTCTGGGTGCATGGCTTGGGTGAGCACGGCGGCCGGTATCTGCATGTCGCGGACGATTTGGTCGAGCGCGGTTGGCGAGTCATCCTGCTCGATCTGCGCGGTCACGGGCGATCAACCGGCTCGCGAACGCACGTGGTCTCATTCGACGAGTACGCGAACGACGTGGCTCGGGTTTGGAAGCGGTTCGAGTTGGGATCGGGCCGAGCGGTGCTGGGGTCTCACAGCATGGGGGGCCTCGTGGCGCTGCGAGCCGTTCAGACAGGTCGCGTCGCTCCCTCGGCCCTGGTGCTTTCGTCGCCCCTGTTGGGAGTGAAGGTGCGAGTCAGTCGGCTCAAGCGGTGGCTCGGTCGCACTCTGGTGAAGTTCCTGCCCGAGGCCCGGTTCCGCAACGGACTCGATCCCCGCAACATGACCCACGATGAAGAGTTCGCCCGGCAACGGCGCGAAGACCCGCTGATCGTGCGGACAGTGACGGCGAGTTGGTTCTTTGCAATGGAGGCCGCCATCGCACAAGCTCATCGCGACGCGGGTCAGATCGCGGTCCCGGTTCTGGCTCTGCAAGGACTGGCGGACGTGACGACCGATGGCGATGTCCTCGCGAACTGGCTGGCGAAGACGACCTCCACCGCGAAGGAGTTGGTCTCGCTGACGGATCACGTTCACGAGTTGCTGCACGAATCCGATTGGCGCAAGACACTGGATCGGATCATCGAGTGGCTGGAGAGAACGGGGTCGGCTCGTGTCTAATGGCGCACGCACATCGGACAGCGAGTCCCACGAAGCCTGATCGAATCGCACATGCCAAACTCCACACAGTCCCATCGCACGCGACGCCGCTGGTTTGTCGGCGTCCCCGCCCTGGCCTTGGCCATCGGTTTGACGATCGCCTACTTTCGGCTGCCGGACCTGCGGGCGAACTGGTCTGTGACCGTGGAAATCGCCTTTCGCACGTTTGTCGTCTTCATCGGCACGATCGGACTGTCGCAGATCGCCGCCGCGTTGTCCTCGACGCGCGGGGCACTGGTGACGCCACGCTTCGGCAGTCATCGCAGTGTCATTCCCCCCGAGGGTCTCGTCTATCTGGCGATCATGGCCGTGTTATTCATCGGTGCCATGCTGACCAAGCAGAACACGTTGCTGCTGGTGTTCGCGATGATGGTGGGGCCGTTTATCGTGAACGGCTCGCTGGCGTTCGGGATGCTCCGCGCGACGCGGATCGTGCGTTCGGCACCGCGCCGCGCGATGGTGGGCGAACTGTTCGGGGTCGAGCTGGGTCTGTCCAACCGTCATCCGCTGCTGTCCATGTGGATGATGTTGGTTCGTGACGAGATCGCTCACGCGCGGGAGACCTTGTCGGCCGACGTGCTGTTCGCGCGCGTCGGTCCCCGAGCCACGCAGACCGGTCACTACCAACTGCGTCTCGCCCGACGAGGCCGATACAAATTGGGTCCATTGCTGGTTTCGTCGCGGTTCCCGTTGGGATTGGTCGAGCGCAGTCGATTGTTCGCGCTGCCGGGCGAAATCCTCATCTATCCGCACATCGGGCGGTTGACTCCGTTGTGGAAGGGACGTTCGCAGGGTGCGACGGAACTCGTCGCGCGGCCGCAGGCGCGCGCGGGGGTCTTTCACGATGAGTTCCACCGGCTGCGCGAGTTCCGCACCGGCGACAACCCGCGCGACATCCATTGGCGCACATCGGCCCGGCGCGGCGAACTGATCCTGCGCGAGTACCAGCAGAATCGAGACCTCAATCTGGCCGTGGTCGTCGAACTCTGGCAGCCTCCGGTCAAATCGGCCTCGCCCGAAAACATCGAGCGGATCGAACTGATCGAGAAAACGCTCAGCTTCGCGCTGACGCTGCTCGTCGAGCACGGTCGCGAGTGTCGAGACGGCACGCTGTCACTGGCCGTTTCCGGGGCGACCACCTTCCGATGGGAGGGTCAGGGGTCGGCGGCGAGTCTCGAATCGTTGTTCGATGGCTTGGCCCTGTTGGCAGCGGGAGCCGCCGACGAAACGAGCCTCCTCGTCTACGAGACGCTCCACCGGACTTCGTCCTCCACACAGATCGTGATGCTGACGACCCGGCCTGCGGGTGAGAGCGACCTCGTGGCCGAGTCCACACTCAACCCGCGCATCCGAATGGTGCGAGTCGCCAAGGCCAGCGAACTCGATCGCTTCCTGATCTTCGATGATGAGTTCGTGTCGCCCTTGCCGGACGTGCAGCGCAGCGAGGATGTTCCCGCACGAGTGGCGTCGGAATCAACAACCGACACGAACGGCGACACCGTTGCCGATCCGGCGGCCTCCCGTCAGATGTCCACCGAAGCGAGGGCCTGACGCATGGACCTCACCACCGTCTTCAAGCTCAGCCTGTACGGATTGACCGCGCTGGTCGGTTGGATTTTGGGCGCGGCCGAACAGCAAAGCTGGTTGCCCTTCGCTTCGCTGCCGTTTGTCATCGTGGGCTACGTGTGGTGCGAACGGCCGGGTCCGAGCGGAGACACGCGCCAGCGCGGCATGTCCGACACGCTGGCCTCGGTGCTCGGCTTCATCGCGCTCGCCTTCGCGTCGAACGAGTTCTTCGGTGAGAACCCCGAAGGCCGGTTGTTGGCCGGGACGCACCTGATGGTCTACCTGACGTGGATCGTCGTCCTGCAATACAAGACCTCGTATCGCTGCTGGCTGCTGCTGGCATTGGGCGTCTTGCAGGTGGCGGTCGCTTCGGTGTTGACCAGCGGAAGCTGGTTCGGCTTCTGCGTGGTCGGCTATGTGTTCGCGGCGGTGTGGACGCTGTCGGTCTTCTCGCTATACCGCGCGATGGAACAATTCGCGACCGCCGCGACCCAACGTGGGCCGGACCCCCTGGTCCGGCCGGATCAAGGGGTCCGGCCCACGAACGGCGAACCCACCGACAGCACGTTGCGATCTGGTAGTACGGCACGGCACAGTCAAGTGGTTGGTTCGGTCCAGCATGCTGACGGAGGCCACTGGTTATCGCTGCGGTTCGTCGGCGGAGTCGCCCTGACATTCATGACGGGTCTGATCGTGAGCACCCTGTTCTTCGCACTGGTTCCACGAGTCTGGGTGGGCACGCCGACGGGCTTCAGCAACGAAGACCTGCCGGGTTTGAAACGCCGCTCGGTGTCGGGCTTCGCCGCCGATGTGCGGTTGGGCGACATGGGGACGATCTTGGAGAGTCTCGATCCGGTCCTCGAGATGCGTTTGATTTTCCCGCGCACCGGCAACGTGATGTCGCCGCAGGTTTATGCCGAGCGACTCGGGACGGCCGAGCCGCTGTTTCGCGGCGCGGTCTTGGCGACATACGCGAACAACCGCTGGCTGCCCGACAACATCAGCGATGGCGGTCTGCAACCGATCGTCCCGAGTCTCGAAGCGACCTTCGTCCTGCAGGAGATTCGTCTCGAACCGATCGGGACCGAGGTTCTGTTCTGCATGGGTCGTCCCCTCAAATTGACTGAGCTGCGCGGGAAATCGAGCGGGTACTATCGGTCGCTGAGCGGTCTGGCCATTCGCGGCCCCGGCTTTCCCAAATCGGGGGCGGTGAATTACACGGTCGAGTCGGAATTGCTCGCCGCAAACCTGCCGGAGCCGATTGGGCTGGATGTCTCGCGCGAAACATTGGGACGTTACTTATCGACCCTCTACCTCCGGCGAAACCTCACA
>JAYUFF010001063.1:0-3249 GCA_043738825.1 Schlesneria sp. | reverse complement strand
CCCAAGTCGAAGGACGCAGCCTCGTCCCGCTGCTCGCCGATCCTCAAGCCGCATGGCCCGACAGAACTCTCTTCACTCACGTCGGCCGCTGGCAAAAGGGCAATTCGCCCGAGACCTGCAAGTTTTCTCAGTGCAGCGTCCGCACCCCGCGCTGGCATCTCGTGAGCACCGCCAAACCAGGCGAAAAGGATTGGCAACTGTTCGACATCACGAGCGACCCCGGCGAGAAAACTGATCTCGCCGCGCAGCAGCCTCAAGTCGTGGCGGAGCTCACCAAAAGTTACGACGCTTGGTGGGAGTCGGTCCAACCGCAACTCGTCAACGAAAACGTGCCGCTCGCTCCTGAGAACCCGTTCAAGGCGTTGTTTGAAAAACAGTACGGGAAGAATTCTGAATCCAAAACCAAATAACCCTCTGCGGGACGCTTGCCATGTATGACCTGCTGATTCGCAATGGTCACGTGATCGATCCGGCCGCCAATCTGGATGCTCCGCGCGACGTGGCGGTGACCGGCGGACGAGTGGCCGTGATTCTTGAATCGGGTGCGCCGGCTGAGGCCGTCCGCACCGTCGATGTCTGCGGCCGGTACGTCGTGCCGGGCCTGATCGACTTTCACGTTCACGTCTTTCCCGGCGTCAGTCACTTCGGGATCAATCCCGATCCGACGTGTCTGGCTCGCGGTGTGACGACCGTCGTCGATTTCGGTACGGCGGGCGGATTGATCTTCGATGGCTTCCGGCGCTTCGTGATCGATCCGTCCGCCACGCGAGTTCTCGCGCTGTTGCACATCGCGGGGCAGGGGATGATCAGCAGCGTCGGCACGCTTCCCGCGCTGGGCGAGCTTCACGACCTGCGATACTGCCACATCGAGAACGTCGAGCGAGTCGTCGCCAAGCACCGCGATGTGATCTGCGGCATCAAGATCCGCTGCACGGACAACCTCGCCGAGGGAGGCAAGAACGAAGCCGAAGGACTGTCCCGCGCGAGGCAGGCGGCCGATCGTGTCGGCCTGCCACTCGTGGTCCATTCCCCGAACTCGTCCCTCTCCATCGAACACATCCTGTCGCAGATGAAGGCGGGCGACGTGTTGACGCATTGCTACCACGGCAAACGCTGCGGTCTGGTCGATGCCGAATTGAAGCTGCTCCCCGCCGTGCGCGATGCGCTGCAGCGCGGCATCCTGCTCGACGTCGGTCATGGTGTGGCGAGCTTCGACATCCGCGTCGCTCGCGCGCTGCTGGAGCAGGGCGTGCTGCCCGAGTTCATCAGCAGCGACATCCACCACTACAACTTGCACGGCCCCGTGTTCGATCTCGTCACAACGATGGACAAGTTCCTGCATCTCGGCATGAAACTGCCCGAGGTCATCCGGCGAGTCACCCAGACACCGGCCCGGTATCTTCGACGCGAGCACAAACTCGGCACACTTCAACCCGGAGCGACCGCCGACATCGCGGTCCTCGAACTGCAACAGGGCGAGTTCCCACTGACCGACTCGGAAGGCAAAGTCGAACTCGGCCGCCAGCACCTCGAACCGACCCACGTCTTCCGCGCCGGCCGCCAAGTCGGCCTGCTGCCACGCCCCGCGTAGCAACGGGCTGCCAGTTTGTCGTTGGAGGTGCGGAACCAATGCCGCTTTGAGGCCGGACAGGATGTAGGGTGGGACCAGCGGCATTTCGCCGCGCCGGCCCACCAGCAATTCTTGATGTTTCATGATGGTGGGCCGGCGCTCGAAGCGAGCTGGTCCCACCCTACTGATGGCCCTGATTGGAGGTGTGGGCTGAGTTGCACCTGCGCCGACACGTGTTACCATGCCCGCCGATCCTTCGGGACGTTTTCGTTAAGAACACTTATCTTGGAGATCGCCGGGTCGTTTGCGGCTCGGAGTTGAACGGTTGTTGAAGGCGGGTTTCATGCGAATCCCGCTGACATGTTCTTGCCTGATGATTGGTCGTGTGAAAGAGCCAGGATGTTCCCTTTTCTCGGCGAATTGCTCCGCTTGGTGGCTTGGCTGATTGGCCAGAGTCGCGAAGTGTTGCGTCGCGTCTGCCACCGCCTTCCGGTTCAGCCGGTATTGCGAGGTTGGATGCTGCGCATTCGGGGCGGTGCGTGCGATTCCTCTTGGCTGGCAAATGCTGCGCACTGGTTGGCGGTTGGTCCTCCGTGGGAGTGGCCGCTGATCGAGCATGGTGGTTGGCGTTTGTCGGCATCTCTCGTGACGGTGGCCTTCCCGTCGCGGCGCTTTCTACGCGGCTGATCTTCTCGTCTCGACGACCGCTCGCTCCGGCAGTCGATCTGCGGCCATAAGCCGTGGACTCGAACAGTGCCGCTCTCAACCAAGTCCCTTCCAGCGCGGACGCGCGCCGGTGGATTGGCGTCTCCGGAACAGACAATCGGGAGGCGGATTATGGAATACGTGTTGGGAGCGGTGGGACTTTTGATTGGTGGCGCATTGGGTTTCTTCGCCGAGCGGGCGATTCGTGGAACGGCCTTCAAGACTCGCGATGAGATCGTGCAACAGGCCAAGCGAGATGGTGAGAACCTCGTCAAGACGGCCGAGCTTCAGGCCAAGGAAGAGGGACTGCGACGACGCGAGGCGGCCGACAAGGAACTGAACGCGGCCCGCGACGAATTGCGAAACCAGGAACGGCAACTCGATAAGCGCGGGTCGGGCCTCAAGGAACAGCAGGACGACATCGCCAAGAAAGAGCGGATGCTTGAGACGACTCAGCAGAAGCTGGTCGATCGCAACAAAGTCGTCGATGCGAAAGAGAAGGAGCTCGACAAGAGCGTCAAGCAGGCGCAGGAGCAGCTCTACAAGATCAGCGGCCTGGACGCGAAGACTGCGACCGACATGCTGCTTGAACAGCTCGAACGCACGCTGAAGAACGAGACGGGTGCGCTGATCATCAAGCAGGAGGGGGAACTCAAGCAGCAGTCCGAGCGGCAGGCGCGCGAGATCATCGGCATGGCGATCCAGCGATACGCGTCGGCTCACACGTCGGAATCGACTGTCTCGACGATCGACATCCCCAGCGACGAGATGAAGGGCCGCATCATCGGCCGCGAAGGCCGTAACATCCGCGCCTTCGAGAAGGCGACCGGCGTCGATGTCATCGTGGACGACACGCCGGGTGTGGTTGTCGTGTCGGCGTTCGACAGTGTCCGCCGCGAAACGGCCAAGCAGGCGCTGGTCAAACTCATTCAGGATGGTCGCATTCATCCGACTCGCATCGACGAAGTCGTCGC
>JAYUFF010001062.1:0-3250 GCA_043738825.1 Schlesneria sp. | reverse complement strand
TGTTCCTGCTCGCCACGTACCGCTACCGCGAACCGGGGGCCAGCATGGAGACACTCAGTGCCGAGCTGCTGATCGTCAGCTACATCGGTGTTCTGTTGGGAGTGGCCGCTCAATTGCGCTGGGTCGCGGGCGCAACGGCCGGTTATCTGGTGATCGGTTCGCTGGTGATCGTGACGAAGGGAGGCGATGTCGGCGCGTACTTCTTCGGCCGACTGTTTGGCAAGCGCAAGATGGTGCCTCACCTTTCGCCCGGCAAGACGTGGGCCGGTGCCGTCGGCGCGTTGGTTGGTTCGGCGGTGAGTGCCATCGCGTGGCTGCACTTCGCGACGCCACACTTTACTCCCGCCGGAAGTGCCCGGTGGGAATCGCCCGACTGGATCAGCGCCGCCGTCTACGGCCTGATCCTCGGCGCGACGGGCCTCGTCGGCGACTTGTGCGAGTCGCTCATCAAGCGCGACGTGGGAAAGAAGGACTCGGCGAGACTGCTGCCCGGCTTCGGCGGGCTGCTCGACCTGATGGACAGCGTGCTGTACGCCGGACCGGTGGCGTATGTTCTGTGGAAGGCTCTGCCGTTGGCGACGTGGCTGTGAGTTCGCGGCCACACCAACCCGAAGCGTGAGCGAGGGACCGAGGTCCGATTTCCTCGCTCACGCTTCGGGTTGGCGTGGCCAGCCCCCCGACTGCACCGGATTCACCTTGTCGCAATGGGGGGCCTGAACTACAACGCCGCCCCCGCGCGAGGCTCGTTGCGCGGACTGAGGGATCGCCGCCGCATGGACTATCGACTGAAGCCGCCGAGCAAGACGTGCGCGGGGACCGGACATCCGCTCGTTCCCGGTTCGACGTGCCATTCGGTGCTGGTCGAGAAGGACGGCGATCAGGTGCGTCTCGATTTCTCCGACGAAGGCTGGACGGGGCCGCCGGCTGGTCACGTCGGCTACTGGAAGACAACGGTTCCAACGGCTCTCGATGCCAAAACGCAGCGGCTCGATCCCGAGTCCGCGCAGCGCTACTTCGAGCAACTGTCGGAAGAGGCCAGTCCGGTTCACGACCGACAGCGATACGTGCTGGCCCTGGTGCTGCTGCAACAGCGCCGGCTGCGGCTCGACAACACACGGCACGACGGTGACGACGAGATTCTTGAACTGAGCGGTCGGCACGGCGAAGGGAACTTCGAAGTGCGGAACCTCAATTTACCCGATGCCGAGACTCAACAGTTGCAGGTCGAACTGAAGGCTCATCTGGCGACCGAGTGGTCGTGAGGGAGACGAATCCAATGCGGCAGCGGTTTTGTCTGACGAGAGCGCATTTCACAACTAGCCCGACGCGCAAGCGAGGGCTTCGCAGACATCAAACGTTCAGCCCTCGCTTGCGCGTCGGGCTAATTCTTCAGAGCAATCCGAGTTTTGAAATGCGCTCTACGCCCCCTTGTCATCGTGTCGCCATGTCAATGCGGCCAGAGACACTCCGCGCGGCCGTCCTCGCTCTCGCACTCCTCTGCACACTGCCAGGCTGTGTCGGCTTTCGAGGCTTCGGCTTTCGACATGCGGTCGATCCACTGGCCGGCGCGCCCAGGCCGCATTGGGCGGAAGACCCGCAAGTCGAAGAGGTCGTCGATCATCTCAATCGCAACGTTGACAAGCTGCAGGCGTGGCGCGCGAACAGCGTTCGGATTCGAGCGAACAACATGCCGCTGTCGGGGACGCTGGCGGTCGAACGCGGGCGGCATCTGCGTCTGGTGGTGAACTCGATCGCCGGGAACGAAGTCGATATGGGGAGCAATGACGATCTGTTTTGGGTCTGGGCCAAGCGGATGCCTCCGCCCGAGTACGTCTATTGTCGCCACGAGCACTCGGAAGCCGTGCGACAAGAGATGGGCATCCCGTTCGAGCCGGAGTGGCTGATGCAGGCGTTGGGCGTGTCGCCACTCTCCGCCAAAGACACGAAGCTGGAGATCGAACCAACGGCCCGACATGCGCGGCTGGTTCAGCAGGTCAGGTCCGCGCACGGCCAACCCCTCCGCAAGGTGATCCTCGTCGATCTGCAACGCGGCGTTGTGCTGGAGCACAGCGTCTACGACTACAACGGCAAACCGATCGCCGTCGCGAGGTTGGACGACCATCAACTCGACAAGGCCAGCGGTGTCGTGATGCCCCGGCGAGTCAAGCTCGACTGGCCGCAAAGCGACATGTCACTCGTGATGAATCTCGGCCAGATCGAGGTCAACCCGACGGGGATTCCCTCGCAGATCTGGGACATGCCCAAGATGCACGGCTACCAGGTGGTCGATCTCGGCACGACAGTCCTCGCGAGAACACGTGTCGCCGACCGCGAGACCGAATCGCCGGTCGAATTCCTGCCACCCGAGTTCGGTGATGAAGACAACACCGGTCGTGTGAAACTGGCCCACGACGAACCGCTCGCACAGGAGCCGCTCGCTGACGAGCCGCCGATCCAGCAGATGTCGTCTCCGAGAAAGCGACCCATTCCCAAAGATTGGTGGGACGACAAGTGATGCCCCTCAGCCAAATCCTGCCACCAGGATTTCTGATGCTCCCATCAGAGTGAAACACCGCACCAGTGAGACCGCTCCACCAGCCGCAGACTGCGGGAGAGAATGACCAATGACGAAGAGTCCCGCGCCGCAGAACTCTCGCCGCTACTGGCTCTTCAAATCGGAGCCGTCGGCGTTCGGGATCGAGCACCTGGCCAAAGCGTCCAAGCAAACGGCTCCGTGGGACGGCGTGAGGAATTACCAGGCGCGAAACTTCCTGCGCGACGACGTGCAGGTTGGCGACCAAGTCCTCTTCTACCACAGCCGTGAGAAACCGCTCGGCATCTTCGGCACGATGGAAGTCGTGAAGCGGGGCTATCCCGACCACACCGCCTTCGATCCGCAGAGCAAGTACTTTGATCCGAGCAGCCAGCCCGAGACGCCTCGCTGGTACATGGTCAATGTGAAGCTGATCCAACGCTTCCCCGAGCCACTCACGCGCGAGCAGCTTGCCGCCAACAAAGCCACCGCGGGCATGCTGGTGATGAAGCGAGGAATGCGGCTCTCGATCCAGCCCGTCACCGCCGCCGAATGGCGCGCCGTGCATCACCTGGCGGGAATCGCCTGCGAGTGACCTCGCACACGGCTGGCGGCGAATCGCCAGGGCCATCGCCTTTTTCAAGTTGGGGTGCCACGGTCACGGAGCTTCGACGTGGCCGTGCGATGACGTGAAGGCTGTTTCCCCATCTCACGGCC
>JAYUFF010001061.1:0-3251 GCA_043738825.1 Schlesneria sp. | reverse complement strand
CGTGAGATTGGAAAACAGCCTTCACGTCCTCGCACTGCCACGTCGAGGCTCCGTGACCGTGGCACCCCAACTTGAAAAAGGCGATTGCACTGGGATTTCGGTTCGTGGGGTGTTGTCCCGGAGAACATTCGCTACAATCCCGCCCCGCTCAAACCGGGCGGAAATTCCAACGTTTTGAATGGCCGCGCTGAGCGGCATTTTTTGACTCCCTGGTTGAAGTACAAATCATGGCCAATGACGCCGAGAAAAAGATCGCAATCAAGCTGACTCTGTCCACGAAGTACGAGCGTCTGTCGTATCTGGCGAGCAGCAAGGTCAAGCAGAGCACCTATCGCTGGCACGCCAAGCACTTCCGCAATCAAGCCCACGCGATGCAGTGTGCGCTCGACTTCAAGAAGAGGTCTGCCGCCACGACCTGAATGGCGGCCTGAAAAGCCACCTCGCAAATCGCGACACGGTTCTGTTTGTCGAAATTACCAGCGTGAGCCGTGATCGTTGACGCAGCGAAGTGTGATCGCACCACGGTTTGGTTCGCTCTTTCGCTTCCGTGTGAATCGCGGGTCTTCGTTTCGCATGAAGTGGGCCGTCGCGCAGAAGTGGCACATTCAACATTGCTGGCTAACCAAGCCAGGCCCGCCGAACATTGCCGAGATCATTCATGCGGGCCGCCTCGCCAAGTGAGGGCCGATTCAATCAATGCTCGGTATGGCCGACGTGTTGGATCTCTTGACCTCTCTCATTGGCGTGCAACTCCGCTGATCGTGCTGCAACCCGCTTGGCAATTGTCGCCTGCCCCACAGTATGTCCCGCGATCGCTCCCCCCACCGCAGCAATCGGGATTGTGATCAGCGGCAGCGCTGTTCCCAGCGCAGCGGCTGAATGTCCGCCTAACGCCACATGGACACCCATTTGGGGGTAAACGACGCGGTAGGTTTCTCGCTCAACATCCCAATCGTCGTGGGCCTGTGCGTAGCCGAGGACATCGTTGACCGCATGAGTGTGTCTCCAAAGAGTGAGAACGGGGAACTCATTGATTGTGGCATACGTTCCCGGCAGTCGGCGGGAATGGATGTCTTTTGCGTAGGCGGCTTCCATGAGAACGACCGCCGGCACATCCGAGTTGATGTAGAGGCTGTTCGTAAAGGGGTTGTATTCGTCTCCACCAAAAATCCGCCCCGGCAGGATCGAATAGGCAATCAATCCCGCCGCGCCAACGGAATACCGCCATCCAGGTGCGATTCGCTGGTTGTCCCGCAATCGTCGCCATTCGCCAGCCGGATCGTATTGATTGACGCGGACGTAAACGTCGGTCAGTTCATTCTCTCGCAGATACGCTTTCAACTTGTCAGCGGTTTCGTCCGAGAGCTTATGATTGTTGACGTTCGCGTGCATTGGCAGCAGGCGCGAGGGAAGCCCTGCCACCCACGCCACGCCGTCCAGCATTTTGTGAGGCCGCCCGTAAGCGATCTCGATCTCGGCGGGGGCCTCCGTCGCGGTGTCGGAATCAGAGAAGTGACTGTAACGATAGGGCGTGACTGCGCACCCAACTCCGCTCAGCCAGCAAATGGCCAATATCCATCTGATCTGGCATGCCGATTTCATCGAGATTACTCCCACGACACGAACCTCCAGCGATGTGCCGCCAAAGTCTTCGGGTGCTTCCACGACTGCCGCGATTGTTTCTCCAAATCCTTCGGCGCGCGAATGTGAGGCGCGTGTGAGCGGAGTGATCGACTTGTAGAGCAATGTGCGAAAACCAACAACAATTAATTGCTGCTTAGGAAGGACAGCATCAGTCCGACCTGTTGTGAGTTTCTCTTCGCGAAACGATGGCAATCGTAGCGTCTGCTGCTGGTTCTTGAGCCACGCTCAAAACTCGCCGATGAACTCACTGCCGCTGCGAGTCCCCAACGCGCGCCAGACCGTGAGTGAGAGACTCTGGCTGATAGTTCGCACCGATCCGTCCATGAGCAGACACTGGACGACGCCCGAGTGGTGACTGCGCGCGGTGACTGCGGCATAGGTGGGCTGAGTCGAGGTGGTCCCTTCATCGCGCGACGTATAGTCGATGTCATAGGTCCGACCGCCGAGATGCTGGTACGGAACGTACTTGTTGGGAGGAAAGACCGTGGTGAAGCCGCTCTCGTGGACCGCACCGTCGCACCATTCCGTGTGCCCCTCGTTGTCGTCCAAGTTCGGCCCCATTTTCATTTCCGCTCCTGCAGCGAACGGGGCGAGGACGGCGGGATCATTCGGTGGTATCGGGCCGGGATCACTCGTGTTGATGAAGTACGGTTGGTAGCTCTTGACCTCCGCAGCACAGAGGGTGTTGCTCAGTCCATCCGTGATGCTGCCCGTGTCGATGCGGCTGTTCGGATGGAAGACACCATCCCCGCCCCGGTTCGACGTAGGATCGAACACGAACCACGTGCCAAAATTGAAGGCATAGTTCAGCGGGTAGAAGTACCCCTCACTTGGCCCGGCGTAATGAATGGTGGCACCCCAGGGATCACTCGGACAAGTCAGCACCGAAACCGGCATCTGAGGGACGCCGGTGGCTTGGTTGTGCGGGTCGTTCCAATCGAGGTCCAGTCGTGCCTGTCGGAAGGCGTTCGCCTGTTCGAGAAACGGCAGCAATCGACCGTGAACCGACCACGAACCACGCACCGGCAGCGACATGGTCAACGAGAAACAGAAGCTCGGGGGCAGCACTTGATGCGTGTCCAAGTAATTGTGCAGCGCCAATCCCAGTTGCTTGAGATTGTTGCGGCATTGCGTTCGTCGAGCCGCCTCGCGTGCCTGCTGCACGGCTGGCAAGAGCAGCGCCAGCAGGACGCCGATGATTGCGATGACGACCAGCAGTTCCATCAGCGTGAAGCCGCGTCGTCGATTCATGGGCATCGAATCCCGAGAATAGAGGCGACTTCCGCTTCCACCGACTTCGTGACCGATGCGCGAGACACCGCGTTGGAATCGGCGGGAAGGCTGACACTGAAGAGGGTTCCCCGCCCAGGCTCGCTCGCGACCGTCAACTCCCCACCGTGAGTCTCGACGATCGACCGGCAGATGGCCAGGCCCAGTCCCGTCCCGCCACTCGCGTTGTTGCGCGACGTATCGACGCGATAGAACCGTTGGAACAAATGGGGCAGGTGGCGCTGCTCGATCCCCACTCCCGTGTCTTCGATCGTCACGAGGACGCGTTGACCGACGCAACGGCCACCGATGCGCACGGTTCCCCCGGCCGGTGTGAA
>JAYUFF010001060.1:0-3252 GCA_043738825.1 Schlesneria sp. | reverse complement strand
ACGCAGCGTCGCAGTTCGAGCGGTCGGGTTGAGGTTCAGGATCTTCGCGAGGGAGACATCGCAGGCGAGCAGGGCATCACCCTTGATGAGCCACGCCCTGCGAAACCCCTCATCATCGGCCATCAGGATGTCGGTGACGTGGATGCGCGCGGAGGCGAGTTCCCCGATCTTCTCCAATTGCGAGACCGTGGGGCCGAGGGAACGGGTCTGAGTGGCGAAGCGTGGTGGAGATTCAACGCGAGTTCCCATAGTAAACGCCGCAAGCAGGAGCGTTCCCAGCAACAGGAGTGATCCGCCCCATCGCAGTGTGATCCGAAGGACGTGATTCATGGTGGTTCCTTGTGATGAATGACTCGATCATCCGGCAGGACCGTGGTCGAGCCACGGAAGTCGTTGTTGAGTCCCTGAAAGGTGATGGTACGACTCGGCTTGGCGGGTGGGGCCGGTGGGGTGGGGACCGTTGCCGGGGGAGCCGGTCGATTGGGAGTGGAGGTGCGATCGCAACTCGCCATGAGTGGGAACGAGAGGATGGCGAGTGACAGACCGAGGGCGACGCGCCCGTTGCGGCTGATTGGTCGAGACGGGCGCGACAGAGTTCCGGAGTGGGGCGTGTGCCGCGGCGGGGAATGGCGGCATGGTGCCGATGGCTTTGACCGGGGACTGGCGTGTCGCAGCGTCATGGTGAGGTAACGCCGCCGGTTCATTCGTGATCGCCGGAAGACGGGTCGAGACATCAAGGGTCTCCTGGAAAAGGAGCAGAAAGTCCAAGGGGCTGAGCGAACTCAGCTCCTCGGACAGGGAGATTGGTAGGGCGACCACGGGAAAGATCGCGCGTCACACCCGTGACTGTGAGGCCCACTCGCCGCGGTCTCTCACTCGATGGCCAATTCGCCCGCCAGTAGGTTGAGGGTCAGATCGCGTTCGACGGGAACACTGCGCAGCCAGCGAGTGAACTGGTGCAGCATGAGGCCGGCTGCGATGTTGGCCGTGTAGATGGTGCTGCGGGCGGTGCATTGACCGGCTTGAGCCTCGGATTGCTCGAACAGTGTCGTTGGGTAATGGTCGCGACTGCGAGGATCGGCGGCACTGAGGATGCGGAGGACTTCGCCCAGCATCCGACCGTCACACCAGAAGACGCAGGACTTGTGGACGGCGCGCCAGATCGCGGCCCGCGTGGCAATCGAATCCACGCAGCAGAAGACTGCCTCGCCGGTCTCTTGGCGCGGGCGGAACCGATCGGGGATGGTGGCCACTGTGATCGTCGGGTCGATGTGATGGATGACCTTGGCGGTCGCCGAGACCTTGGGCGCACCGAGGTCGCCGGTGTAGTAGCCCTGTGTGGTGATGTTGGTAGCTTCGACCGTGTCAAAGTCGATGAGTTGCAGCCGCTGAACTCCGAGGGCGGCGAGTTGCAGGGCCACCTGACGACCGATCGCTCCCACACCGATGACGGTGGCCGTGAGAGCCTGGAGCTTATCCGTGGGGACGAGGCCGTGTTGGCGGGAGAAACGATCAGTCATTAGGGGTTCCGATGGGTTCGTGGGTGATGGGAAGTGAATGCAGAGAAGGTGACGTGGCGAGGATCTGGCGGCTGCCGGCCATCCACGGGCGGATGGGCAATTCACCGAGACACTCCACCACGGTAGGGATGAACCCGAGGTCTTCGAGGATGTGCTGGGCAGCCAAATCACGGTTGAAGACGCGACGGCCGTCACTGTTTTGAAGGCTCGGGCCGAAGACCTGCTCGGCGAGTAGCAGGCCGAAGCTGTTGTGGAGCAGCATCCGATGGCGGTTGTCGGGGAGATGCCCCTTGGTGGCATCGAACCATTGGTGTAAGGCGAGATAGTCTTGAGCCGTACCACCCCATTTCTTCGCCGAGCGTTCGGCATGAACGAGCGGATTGCTCATGAGACACCCCGCAGTTCGCTCGCACCGAGTTCCAGCACGTAGTACGGATTGGGGAAGCCCCGTTCGCGCAGGGCCTCCCATGTGACAGCATCTTCATCGAAGTTTGGTTGCCCTGCCTCATTAAAGTGGTCTGCGAAATCGACCTCGAACTCGGTGGGTGTTTCGGCGGCGAAGAACTCCGTACAAAGAGGCCGACATTCGGAGTCGGCCGCCGCCTCGTCGAAGAACACCTCCGTGCGCGGGAACTCTCCTGCGGTGTGGGTGAACTCATCATTGTGTTCCCAGCCGACCTCCACGATGAGCCAGGCTTGTCGTGGGGTGGCTGGTCGGACAGTCGTTCCATGAGCCAAGGTGGCGGCTCCCGCGCGGGGGAGGTGCGCGAGGAAGTCGCGGCGGGATAGGGGGGAGGTCTGCATGACATCTCCGATGTGAAGAGGTGGACGAACGCGGGTTGAATTCGTCGCGGAATCATTTGCGCGGGCGAATGTCGCCGGCATGGAGTCCGAGAAGAATGAATCCGATGGCGAAGCCGGCGAATGCCAGCCACGATTCCGTCGCGATGCCGATCAGTCCGGCGATCAGCAGGGCACCATTCAAAAAAGCTTGATTGAGTTTCTGTCGGGCGGACACGGGATAAGGTCTCCATAAGGTGGTGGAGTGGGTGAGGACTCGAGCGGGTGACGCTCATTGTTGGTCGGCCACGGTTCGGAAACAGGCTCCTTTGTGCGGTGCGCGACGCGGTGGGGGCGAAGTTCGCCGACACGGTGCAGATCTCCACAACTTGGTACACATGGCGTCGTGAGCTGCCAGAATTGATTGTCACCAAAATCGTAGGGGCGGAGTTCGACCGGCTTCACGGCTGCGAGATACTCCTGTGTCCACGTCTCATGGTCGCTGCCCGTGAACGACTGCCTGTAATCGACAGCGAGTGGCAGATTCACACAACCGCCCGGTCCTGCGGGAAACTGCAAACGAGCGAACGTATCGCCGCCGCAGGCGACGATCGCCATCACGGCCCAATCGCTGCGACCGAACACCCGCGCGAACGTCTCTTCATCAACGGAACTGGGTTGGGCCGAGTCGCCCGGATGGGTGTGAATCCACACCCTTCCAAACTGCTCGGGCCGCAGCCCGCGATCAATCTGCCGATCAAAGAACTCGGCAACCGACTCGTCCTCGAACGCGACCGTGATGACCGAGCAGTGCTGACGCACCAGCACGAAGTCTTCGATCAGCAGCAGATCATCAGCGGCGGAGATTCCGAAGCCGCCGACTTCGGTCTCACCGAGATCACGCAGGAACAGCAACTTGGCCCACGCGGTCGGGTGGAAGCGGAGCATGGGG
>JAYUFF010001059.1:0-8578 GCA_043738825.1 Schlesneria sp. | reverse complement strand
TCCGAATCGACCCTCGCCGCGCGCGGGGGCTGGGTGGACGACTTCACCACGCGGACCAGTTCGCCTCCCGTCTACATGACGACCGCGTTTGACATTCACTCGCTCGAACAACTTGATGCGGTGACGAGCGGGCAGGAGAAGGGCTACATCTACACGCGCGACGGCAATCCGAATCACGAGGCCCTCGCCAACGACGTGGCCCGACTGGAAGGGGCCGAGGCGGGCGTGGTCACGGCGTCGGGGATGGGTGCGTTGACGGCGGTCCTGATGGCGATGGTCAAGTCAGGCGAGCACGTTCTCGCCGCGCGAGTCCTCTACGGTCGCACCGGCCAGTTGCTCAACCACCTCGCCGCGTCGTTTGGCCTGAAGGTGACGTACTTCGACATCGCCGATCCCGATGCGATTTGCAGCCTCGTCACGCCCGAGACGAAACTGTGCATCGTCGAGTCGATCTCGAACCCGCTGTTGGAGGTGGCCGATCTGCCGCGGATCGTCGCCGCGCTTGGTCCGGTTCCGCTGCTGGTGGACAGCACGTTCGGCACACCCTGTCTGATCCGGCCGATCGAACACGGCGCGACACTCGTCTGGCACAGCGTCTCGAAATATCTGAACGGCCACGGCGACGTGATGGCCGGTGTCGTCGTCGGCCCGCACGGGTTGCTCCGCAAGATTCGAGCGATGTCGAGCCTGTACGGCGTCAACGCGAACCCGTTCGAGAGCTGGCTGGCCTCGCGCGGCTTGAGGACGCTGCCGCTACGGATGGAGCGTGTCTCCCAAACGGCTCTCACCATCGCGGCCTTCCTCGAACAGCACCCGCGCGTGACGAAGGTCTTCTATCCCGGTCTGACCTCGCACCCGGATCATGCTCTCGCGCAAAGACTGCTGCCACGAGGTTGCGGAGGCATGCTGGCGTTCGATGTGGCGGGAGGCCGCTCCGCCGTCGATGGCCTGTTCCGCGCGCTGGCCGATGTGATTCCGTTCTCGCCCACGCTGGCGGACGCGCGCACGACAGTCTCGTACCCGGCGGGAACGTCTCACAAATTCATGATGTCCGCCGAACGGGCCGAGTACGGAATCGGCGACGGTCTCGTCCGCCTCTCGATCGGCCTCGAAGACCCCACCGACCTCCAGCGCGACTTGGAACGAGGGCTAATGTAATTTCGGCTCTCCGCCATTTGTGTTGGATGTCCATCATCAGCCGCAGGGCGCTAGCCCCGGTTGCGGCGAATTTCAACCGGGGCTAGTGCCCTGCGGCTCATTCGCCACGAGAATCAACACGGATCGCGGAGAGCCGTAATTTCCTGCTGCCTGCCACATTGGTCGATAAAAATCAGACCGACCACGGATAACACAGATGTCGCAGATGAAGAACAACTTCTCCGAATTCTTATCCGTGTCATCTGTGCCATCCGTGATAAATCTCTTTCGCAATTGGGCGGCTGGCTCGGCAAGAACCGGGTTCTGATCCCTTTACCGATTTTTCAAAGTTCGGCCTCCTGCCGCGTGTTGGCTTAGGGTACGAGCCGTCTGCTATAGTCCCGTCCCGCCACATCGAGCATCTTCTCCGTGTGGCGGCTTCTCGGGACAGTGACACATGCCAATCCTCACCATCACCGACGCTCAGACCGGTTCGACCGCGCGGATCGCGCCCGAGTTGGGCTTCAACTGCTTTGAGTTTCGCGCGATGGTGGATGGTCGTCCGGTGGATGTCCTCGATGCGGCACCCGGCTTTGAGGCGGGAGACCAGCGGTCCAGCGGCAGCGGCATCCCGATCCTGTTTCCGTTTCCGAACCGCATCCGCGCGGGAAAGTTCACGTGGCAGGGACAGGAGTTCTCGCTCCCCGTCAGCGACAAGTTTGGCAATGCGATTCATGGTCTGTGCCTCGACCGGCCGTGGCGAGTCACCGCCAAGGGAGACGACTTCGTCTCGGGGCAGTTCCAACTGAGTGTCGATGCTCCCGACCGACGGGCTTTCTGGCCGACCGACTTTCTGATCGAGGTCGATTACGAACTGATCCACAACCGATTGCGAGCCAACTTCCGCATCGGCAATCCGTCGGATCGCCCGCTGCCGTGGGGCTTGGGAACTCACCCGTACTTCAAGCTGCCGCTCGGTGAGGGGAGCCGCGTCGAGAATTGTTTGGTTGAAGTCCCCTGCGCTCAGCGATGGGAGTTGATCGACTATCTTCCGACCGGCAATCTGCGGGAACTCGACGAAGACTTCGATCTGCGCGACGGCGCGTACGTGGACACCGTCAAATTGGACGATGTCTACACAACGGTTCTGTGCGAGGGACCGCAGTTCGACTGTCTGCTCATCGACGAACAGGCGGGCTTGCAGGTGACGCTGACATCGCCGCCGATCTTCCGTGAGATCGTGGCGTTCACACCGCCGAACCGGGCCGCCGTGTGTCTCGAACCGTACACGTGTCCGACCGATGCGATCAACCTGACCGCGCGCGGCATCGACTGCGGCTGGCGAACCCTCGGCCCCGGCAGCGAGTTCCACACGTGGCTCGACATCACCGCCGGCCCGGTGCTGGCCTGACGTGTGGTTGGTTTCCAACCTGTCGAAGCGAAGCCGCTATTTCCCGCCTCCGTTTACTGTTTCAAGCGATTGCCATAACTTACTCGTCCAACGCCTACCTCAGCGATCAGGACGATCAGAATGGTGAAGCAACCGACATTCGCATCTTTTTTTTGTGGCTGCGGCGGACTGGATTTGGGGTTTGAGCAAGCGGGGTTTGCTGGCCTGGCTGCCTACGACATCGACTCAGAGGCTGTCGCCGTTCACAACCACAATCTCAAGACGCGCGCTCACGTCTGCGACCTCAATCAAGCGTCGTTTCTTAAGAACAAAATCCTTCGTCCTGATGTTGTCATTGCCGGGCCCCCCTGCCAAGGCTTCTCGACTCTCGGCAAGCGAATACTCGAAGATCCCCGCAACTCGCTAGTTGTCACGGCCGCACAACTGGCGGTTCAATATCAGCCGCAAGTTATCGTGCTGGAAAACGTAGCGGGGGCAATGTCAGGACCGCACGCGAATTACTGGCATCAAGCAGAGCGAGTGATTTCCAACGCGGGTTACAAGTCCGTGACTCAGCAGTTGGTCTCAGCCGACTATGGCGTGCCGCAGATTCGCCGCAGAGTGGTGTTGATCGCTTGGAAGTCGAAGTCAGATACTGCGCCCCTGATTGGCTTGGGGAAGAAAATCACGCTGAGCTCGACGCTGCGATCATTGGGTGGGGTTGGCAATCACGAACCAAAACACCTGAAACGTGGAAGCGATGACTATGCGATCGCGACGCGGATCAAACCACACCAAAAGCTCTGCAACGTTCGCGGAGGCGATCGCGCGGTTCCGACCTGGGAGATTCCGAACGTCTTCGGCGAGACGACCGCAGCGGAGCGTGATGCATTGGTGATGATTCAAAAGCTGCGGCGTCAATTGCGGCGACGCGATCATGGTGATGCAGACCCGTTATCGCTCCGTGAAATTTCTGAGCATTGCGGACGTGATGCGACGACCACCGTCAAGCGTCTGCTGACGAAGGGCTACTTGCGGAAAATTGGCCAGCGATTCGATCTGGCTCACACGTTCAACGGCAAGTACCGGCGACTGGCATGGGAACACGTTGCCCCAGCCGTTGACACGCGATTTGGTGAGCCGCGCTACTTTCTGCATCCCGAAGAACATCGAGGACTGTCGGTAAGAGAAGCCGCGCGGATACAAGGCTTTCCGGACGAGTTTGTATTTTCCGGTCCGCGGAGTACTCAGTATCGAGTGGTCGGAAATGCCGTGCCTCCACCGCTGGCGAAGCAGATCGCAATCGCCATTCGCGACCAGCTTTTGTGAGGGCACATCCGTGACGGCAAAACAAAAAATGAGGTCCACAGAATCGATTGACGAGATGGTTGATCGTTGGACTCAGAAATCGGGTGACAACCAGCACCTGTCCGCAACTCGCGACTTGCTGAGATACTTGAGCTCCGAACTTTACGACTGCTACCAGCCATTTGCCGAAAAACCACCATTCTGGGAGCGTCTCGGTCGTTGGCTGAATAATGTCACGTCAGAGGCGGATCAGCAGCGCCTCTTCGAGTTCGTGCCGTGGCTGCTTTTCATCGGCCAGAGTGAATTGGAGACAATGTACCGAGCCGCGTTCGCGGGTCCGATTACGCGTTGGATCATCGACGAAGCCCGACTCGACATCAGCGCCCCTAATCTTACTGAGCGATTCGCAGACGAGCTTCGACAAACCTTCTTCGGAAGCATCGCAGGCATGGATATCAACAGCTTCGTTCGAGTTAATGGGCTCGCGGGGCAGAGCCATCGACCGAACTTTCGTGAACACTCGCAGCTTGGAGATTACGACCGTTTCAGGCAGGAGGTAGAGGATCTTGGTTACCGACGCTTCGTGGCAGTCGAAGACATGGTGGGCACAGGAACACAGATGGTGGAGGCCGCTCCAATCCTAACATACCTTGCTCCCAAGAGAGCCCTACTATGCCCGATTGTCGTTGCGCCAGCAGGTGTTGACACTTGGAACCGAGAATTGAAGCAATTCACTCACTTCAGCTTCGCTCCGTTGTTCTTGATTCCCGACAACGCCACTTTGCCGGAAAAGAAAACTGTGAATTCTGTAGAGTCGGCCGAAGCGCATGCGTTTCGAATTTTGTTGAAAAAGACTTGGAGCAAGGTCAAAGGCTCCGATCCGAGCTCGCAACTTTACGGTCCGTTTGGTTTCGGAGATTTTGGTTCGCTTGTGCTTTCGTACCTCAACTGCCCTGACAACGTTCCCCCGCTTGTCCATTACGAAAGCGACAAGTGGAAATCGCTGTTCCCTCGGCTTTCAAGAGAGGGTTAGAGAATGTCATCCGTGATCAATCCTTTCCACACGCTCTATCTGACGGAAGGCGTCGGCGAGATCGACATTCCATCGGTCTTCAGCCCGGTCCTTGTGCCACACGTCGCACCGCTCTTCTTGCCGGGCAATGTCGTCTTGAAGGGGATGCAGGGCACCGGTAAGACGATGCTCCTGTCGTTGTTGGACACGAAAGTGCGACTGGAGTTCTGGGCTAACAATGATCCTCAGAAGAGCGACCCATTGATGCCGGTTCAGCGACGCTTTGTCGGGGCAAGCATCAATCTCTCGAAGAGCAATGCCTTCAAGCTCAATGAGATCGTCGTCAGCAAGGACCGAGACGAGAACATCCGCTTGTCGCGCGCTTACTTCAGCGACTTCGTCAACTGTTGGGTGCTGCGAGACCTGTTCGCGTCCGTTGGAACTTTCATCGCCGAGCTGACACGTCGCGGTAATCACAAACGACTCGATGAAATAGGAATCACGCACGACGCTGGTCGGTTAGACACCGCAGTTCGTGCCCTTGCCAATGATCCAAGTTGCTCATTTCTGATCCGGCATAAGACCGTCGATGAATTGCGGATGACTCTGGAGGCTCGTCTTCGAGCTTACACTCAACTCGTGAGCAATCCTCGCAAGAAGCTGCCTGTGGAGATCGACCAGACTCGCAGTTTGCTGGGTGAACCACTCACCGCTGCGACGCAGGCGCTCCGAACAGCCGGTGTGCTTGCTGGTGATACCGGTGTGATTGTGACCATCGATCAATTCGAGACTCTGATACGACATGCGCATGCCGAGGGAGACACAGAGAAGCATTGGCGATTCATTCGTGAGATTGACGACCTCATCAGCAACCGAGTTCGCGAGGTCTCCTACCGCATCGGCACACGACCCAACGCCCAGCTTTCAAAAAGTGAGGCAGCGCGAGACTACGTCGAAGTCGATTTGGACCACATCCTTCAGCGCAAAGAACATGACAGGCCGAAACGTTCGTTATTTCATCAGTTCGCGGAAGACGCGTTTCGCCGGCGCATCGCCGTCAGTCCAATTCCTCATGGCGAGGAAGTCGTTGCCTCATCGGCACCGATTGGCATGGTTTTCGGGAAAAGCCCCCAAGTTTCAGAACGCGGGAAGCTCTGCGCGCCAAAGAAGCCTGAGAAAGTTTTGAAGGCCGACCCCTCCTGGCCAAAAGAGGTGATTGATTTCCTTCAACGTCTTTCGCGGAGCGATGTCATCGCTGCCAAACTCGGTGAGGCTTGGATTCGTCAACTGGATGCCAGAGGTGAACCGCTTGATGTCGCCGATTGGGGGCCACCGAACGCTTTGCCGTGGGAAGTGCCCGCCAAACGTTGGTGGAAGAAGGAGCGATTGCCGTTGGCGTCACTTCAAATCGCGGCCGCGAACGCTCAGCGTCTGCTCTATTTTGGTGAAACAGACATTGTCCAACTCGCAGGCGAGAACATCGTGGCGTTCATTTGCATTTGCCGTGAGATCTGGGAATGCGATGCCCGACATCGAGCGATGAAGACCACGCCACAAGTCAGCCGAGGGTTCGAGTCGTTCGACCGTGGCCGTCAGGCCGAAGGCATTCGAGACGCTAGCCGCATCTGGCATGACAAGATGGCACAGAGCCCCAATGGAAACACCTTGCAACGCCTGTTGGATGTCATCGGTAAGAAACTGCATCAGCAACTCATCAAGGATCGGCGGATGTCGTATCCGGGTGCGAACGGGATTTCGTTTTCCCGTCAGGATCTCACCACCGACACCGATGTGAAGCGTCTGCTCGATGACGCCACGGCAGAGTGCTATCTGCTCCAACGCGACCACACGCCAAAGACTCCGTCGCGAGGCAAGTCGATCAAATGGTATCCGCACCCAATCCTAGCACCGTATTACGAACTTACGGTGCAGCACACAAAAGAACCGCTGTACCTGACGGTCGTGAAGTTTCGCTCTTGGCTCGAAGAAGGAAACGTTCTCGCTGCCAAACCGAAGCCGGAGCAACAGAAGACCACTGCGAAGCCCAAACGCGGCGGCACTCAGAAAACGATGTTTGGCGGGGATGAGTGACATGCCGTTTTCTCACCGCATTCGCCCGCTTGGTCCGCTACGTTGGATCTTCGGAAAGCTTCCACCATCCGAACCGTGGTCGGTGATCGGGGCGTTGTCGGCGGAAGACCGCTGCCTGGCAGCAGCACAGGAAGTCGCTCAACTGCAATCCAATGCCGATTGCACGTTGCTGCATATCCAGCCGGAGCAGCGTGTGACCAACACCGTGCTGGCTGAGACGCAGCGAAAGATCGAAACAAATTTGGAGAAAGCCAACAGCGGAACGTTTCGGCCGCAAATCAAAGAAGCCGGCAATCTGCTCTGCGACGAGCATGATGTCATCAATCTGGCGTATGAGTTGGCCGATGCCTGCCATCCCAACGTGGTGCTGGATATCACGACGATGCCCAAGCGGTTCTTCTTTCCGCTGCTGACCGCTCTCAGCGAGTCGCCCCGGATCAAGAATCTGATTACCACGAACTCAGCCCCAGTCCGATATGGAAAAGCGTTGGCTGAGGATGCCGATGAATGGAAGCCTCTGCCAATGTTTGATGGCGACGTACTCGACGAACCGAGCGAAGCGACGCTCATCATCGGGGTTGGCTATCAGCCGCTGAATGTGAAAGACCTCCTAGAGCGGAACCGTTCACTGCGTGTCGCCATCAAGCTGATGTTCCCATTTCCGTCGTTGCATCCCGGCTTCATTCCAAATTGGAAGTTCGTCAGCCACATCAAGTCGGAATGGGGTGATGGTCAGCGCGCAGGTCAATCTTCTCCCATTGAAATCGTTCGCGTTCCGACCCACGACGTTTCATTGGCCTTCGATCGTCTCCTTCAGCATTCGATGGAAGGAAAAGCTCAGACGCTCATCTTGGCACCGTTCGGCCCGAAGTCGATCTCCTTGGCAATGTGTCTCCTCGGCATTGCGAGAAGTCGTTCCGGCCTCGCAACCGAAATCGGCTACACACAACCAAGCGTTTACATGCCCGACTACACAACCGGTGTCGCCGAACGAGATGGCTTCCCTGATGTGACCGCGTATTGCCTCCGTCTGAATGGACAAGACCTCTATCGAATCGATTGACCCAACGGAGCATCGGTGCGGGGTGGCCTTGATTGAGTCGGCCTGTTGGCGGGAGTGGCTCGCCTCATTGAGGTCGGATACCACTGTGGCGCGTCTCCCCATCGGGATGAGTGTGGAAAGCACAGTGGCGTTGCTCGAAACGGCCGAGCATGTGCAGCAACTCCTCAGACACTTTCGTCGTGCCGGAGGTGGAGTAGCAGCCGCGCGACAGCGCGCGCCTGGTTCGGTTGCAATACAACGCAGCGTGCGTGGTCATCCTGTTCGGTATCACCAGGCCGATTGGCGCACAGTCGAGTGGAGGAAGGAAGAATGCTTGAGATCAGCCGGGGCATCCCGTCACTTCAGCGTCGTCAGAAACTCAACGAGGTCGCGCAGCTCGCGCGGAGAGAGGGCGCGGTTCATCTCGGGCATCGCGGACTTGGGCGCGGTTCGTTCTTCCACGTCGGAGGGCTTGAGCGTGACGAGCTTGCCGTCGGGCTGTTCGAGCACGATTTCGTTGGCGTCTTCTTTGCGGATCAGGCCGCCGAACGTCTTGCCGTCGGCTGTGACAAGCGTCACGGTTTCGTAGCCCTTTGCG
>JAYUFF010001058.1:0-8582 GCA_043738825.1 Schlesneria sp. | reverse complement strand
GTGGGAGTCATCTTCGCCGACGTCGATCGCTTCAAGCAGGTCAACGACACGTACGGTCATCAGTTCGGCGATCTGGTGCTGAAGCAGATTTCAAAGCTGTTCGCGACCACGATCCGCAACTCGGACGTGCTGGCCCGCTTCGGCGGCGAAGAGTTTGTGATTCTGGTCAACCAGCCGACGGAAAAGGGGATCGAGCGACTGGCCGAACGCATTCGGAAACGGGTCGAAGCCGAAACCTTCCTGTTTGGCGACATGCGTGTGCCGGTGACGGTCAGTCTGGGGGCGGCGATCGCCGTGCCGGGTCGCAACGACCGAGATCTCGGCCACCGTCTGATCGCGACCGCCGACGAATGCCTCTACGAGGCGAAGCGCGCCGGTCGCAATCGCTACCGCGTGAGGTCGCTCGTCGATGAACGCGAACGCCTCCTCTTGCATCAGGTGTTGCAACACCGCTTCAGTCGTTGGCTCGTCGCGCATCGACTGCTCGACATCCCCGCCGTCTCCCGAGCGTTGCTGGAGTGCCGCAACGAAACCGTGCGCGTGGGAGATCTCGCGCTGCAATGCGGCTATCTCGACGATGGGCAGGTGAAGTACATCCTCACCAATCAGGATCAGACCGGCGAACGGTTTGGCGTGGCGGCGGTGAGACTCGGTTGGATCACCGAAGAGCAACTCGTCCATTTGCTGTCGTTGCAGCAGGAGAACCCGAAGCAGTTGGCGGGAGCCGTCATTCGGTTGGGACTGCTGGCTCCGGATCGGGCGGCTGCGGCCTTGGAAGACTATCTCCACGACGAGATGCCCCAGCGGAAGCGGCCCGCAGTGCTGGAAGCGGTTGCCTCGGCGTGACGGCGGAAGATTCTCGGCCGCTCACCAACCCGAAGCGTCAGGCAACACTCGGCGAATGATTTACCCCTCGTGCTTTGTCACAGCTTGATCTTGGGGTAGTCACGCTCACCAGAGCGTGGGGTCAATCCCGCGTCTCGCCCACGTTCTGGCGAACGTGGCTACGACAACAACCCCAATTCTTAGCTGTGACTTAGCTGTGACACAGCCCTAGAAGCCTGACGCGCAAGCGAAGAAAGACTCCGCTTGCGCGTCAGGCTTCTAGGGGCGGGTACGGTGTTTCGACGGGGTTGCGTCAGCGTGGGCCTTGTCATGGCTCGACCTCGCTGACGCTTCGGGTTGGTGAGCGGCATTGCCTTCTCTCGATGAGTTGGCTGTGGGTAGTCCGCGCGATCACTTGCGCAGAGCAAACTTCCCGAAAAACCGCCCTTTCGTTGAATGGGCGGTTCTGATAACAATTACAAGCCGTTCGGGATTCGGCGGCGACTGGCATGGCACTTTGCCAGTCGCAAGGACCGTGTGACGGAAGGAGTCGATGCCCGCCCCATCTCATCCAGGGGCTGGCCCTGCCAATGGAAGGCGACAGCGTGCGGTCTCGGCTGTGGTCATTGATCCTGAGAGAGTTGCCTTTCCCGTTCCGACAGATCGGGTTGGAGATCGCTCACGTTCTTCGCTGGCTCGACCATTCGGTGGCTCGCTTTTGGATGGGACGGCATCAGTCACCCGGTTGGTATGTCGTGACGCTGGCGGGAAGCCTCACGCTGATGCTGACCATGCTGTTGTTCTTCCCCTACATCGCCAGTCACGATCCAACGTTGAGCGAGCTGGCCAGTGACGGACGCTCGGCCGCGCGCGTCACTCGCGCCAGCCTTGAAGCGACCGGCGATTGGTCCGCTCAGGATCGGTGGCGAGTCGCGCACCTGTTCGTCGATCACCGGCCGCCGCGCCGCCGACCGACCGTTCGACTCGACAGCCGCCTCATCGAGGAGCCGGTCGTTCAGGCTTCCCCGTTGACGCGCAGCCGTGCCACGGGCCGTCGTGCTGGCGCGAATCAGACCTGGCCGCGCGAAGTCGTCGTGGTCCCGGTGGCTCGCACGAAGCGGCTCGATCCCGAAGTGAGGCTCGAACTGAAATCTCCCGGCCGAGCCGCGCAAACGCCTCGGCTGGTCTACGACAATCTGGTGCGCGATCCGGGTGCCGAGTTCGATCCGGTCCACACGTCCTCGTACTATCGGCCGCGCGACAAACGGCTGCTCGTTCAGGCCGAGTGGTCGTTCGATTCGGACTGCAACAACGCAGACGAGCCTCCTCGCCGACCGTTGGCTCGGCGCGTGATCCCCGCTCCCGAACCACAGTGGGACGAACCGCGTGCGGCTCCGGAACCGCGAGTGGAACGATCTCCCGACCTCTCATTTGAAATGGAACTGCTGCGCGAGTACCTGCCGAGCGTCGGTGAGTTCCCGCCCAAGTCGCGCTCGATCAGCGTGGCCGCTCACAGTGAATTCCCGCACTCGACGGATCGCGACCGCCGTTCGCCGCATCTCGCCGGTCAGAGTGGTCACTGGATTCGATCAACGTCGCACTCCGAGCATCGTCCGTTGCCCGAGGCTTACATCTCGCGCGCTCACCTGCACGCGGAAGGCCCCGAAACGGTTGCCTACTCCGAAGCCGATGACGAAGACCCGAACCTCACCTCGTTCGCCGAAGTGGCCCTGCGACTCGAACTGTACGCGCCGCACACCGTGATCGCCGGCCGACTGCACGAATCGTCGCTGCTGCTTCACAACGAGGGACCGACTCCCGTGTCGGTTGTGCGGGTCCGCGAATCGCTGGCCGAACTGCAAACCGTCACCGATGCGAACCCGGCCGCGCGCATCAACCATGACGCGCTCGAACGCGATGTCCACAATTTGCCACCCGGCCGAGACCGGCGTCTTGGAGTGACGTGGCTGCCGGACGCGGAAGGCTCGCGCATCCACCGCGCGGCCGTCACGATGCACGCCGCCGTCGGAGTCACCACGAATGTCGTCGCCCCCGAGCCGGCCGCGATCATCGAGCCGACGACTCGCGTCGAACCGGTGCCGATGCCCGAGCCGATCATCGAGCGCCCTCCAACCCTCGAGCGCCAACCAACGCCCGAACGTCATCCGGCCATCACCTGCGATGTGAAGCACGTCGATCGAGTCCTCGTGGATGAGGTCGTCGAGTTGGAGATCGTCGTCCGGAACACGGGTGACACGGCACTCAGCGATGTCCGAATTCTGGTTGAGGTTCCCGCCGAACTGAAACACCGCCAGGGGGCGGAGGTCGAGTACGAGGTCGGCAACCTGGCACGGCGCGGCTCTCACAAGGCCGTGCTGAGACTGCTGGCCCTGACTCCCGGACAGGCCGTCCATCAAATCCACGTCGTGTCGCACGAGTCCGCCGAATCGCAGGCCCGCGCGCCGATCACGGTCATCGCAAAGCCGATCTCGCGACCAACGCCGCGCGCGATCGAACAGCCTCGCCCAACACCGCCACCCGCGCCCAAGCCAACTGCCAAACCGCAGCCGTTCTCAACTTCGGGCAGTTGCTGCTGCCCCGGCCAACCCGTGGCCTCCCTCTGGGAACCGTGGTCCATTCCGTAACGCCAGCCGGTTCGACCGCCCATGAGCATCGGAACTGGCGAAACGTGGAGCAACGTGGGACGAAACAATGCCGGTTCTCGTGGAGGGCACATTCAGCGGTCAGAACTCTCCGACCACGTCGCTCCCGCCACGTGTGCCGAGGGCTTGGCGGGTGTACTGCGAGATGTTCTCGGACAGGAAACGGATCGAGCCGTCGAGCAGCAGGAACTGGCAGCCGCCGACGTGGCGACTCTTGAAGGAGATTTCGAGGGCATCCGTGCCGCTGCCGTCGTCGTACAAGTTCAGATTCACGCCGAGTGACCCGAGAAACTCAGAGGCATCCGCCGAATCGGGCGTGTTGTTGCGACCAAGATCATCCGAGCCAATGGCCCAATGATCGAGTTCGGACGATTCATAGAAGGTCTCACCGACGCCGATGGTGTTGCTGGTTCCATCCCGCACGTCCGACAGGCGCACGCTGCTCGTGCGATAAAATGTGCCGTCGAGGTTGGCGACTCCGATGCCGTTGACGCTCGTTCCCGAATCGGTCGTTCTGACTCCCGACGCACAGGCGAGATAATCGCAGGGAACTCGTCGATCGATGCCATTCACGTTGACGACGGCCGGTGGAGACGCGCTCGATGGACACCGCAAGACGGGTAGCAATACGCTCAACGCGGCTTCTGGGGAGCCATTGCGCCAGATCGAGGTGGTGGCGGTGGTCGGCGTTCCGACGGTCATTGAGGAATACAACGCCGTCTGGCCGAGGAAGGGGAGCAGGTGGTAGCTCCAGCCCGTGCCGAGCGGCCAGTGAAAGCCCATCGGCAGGACACCGTGCGTGTCGTGATAGTTGTGCAGCGCCAGACCCAGTTGCTTGAGGTTGTTCCTGCACTGTGCTCGCCGCGCGGCCTCCCGCGCCTGCTGCACGGACGGCAGCAGCAGGGCGATCAGCACCGCGGTGATCGCGATGACGACGAGCAACTCGATCAGGGTGAAGCCGCGACGGCGCAGTGGCCGCGACTCCCCCAAGCCAGCCAAATCGAAGGACATGATCAATTCCCGCAGGCAAACGGAACGGAAACCAGATGGCACGAACGTGCCTGCCACATGATGAGCAGTCTGCCGGCGTCTGTGAAGCTTGAAGAAACGTGCCGCGAATCCTTCGAGTAACAATGGATTGCACTTGTCGGGGAGGGCTTCCAGAATACGAACCTCGTGTTGCGACAAGACTTCGCCGGACTCAATTCAACCCGCACTTGCAGATGGATCGCACGGCATGACCCAACGGATGATCGGCCCTTTTGAAGTCGGAGACCGCATCGGGGTCGGTGGCATGGGGATCGTCTACCGCGCGACGTACACCAAGAACGGCGCGCAGGTGGCCCTGAAAATTCTCTCGCCCGAACTGTCCGAGACCGAATCGTTGCAGCGCCGCTTCGAGCGCGAAGTGTCGATCCTCAAGAAGCTGCAACACCCGCACATCGTCCGCTACTACGGCGGCGGCAAATACGGCACGCAGCGTTTCTACGCGATGGAGCTGGTGACGGGCGGCTCGGTCGAGGATCTGCTCAAACAGAAAAAGAAACTGCCGTGGCAGGAGGCGCTCGACATCACGATGCAGGTGGCGAAGGCTCTCGAACACGCTCACGAAGCGGGTGTCATCCATCGCGATCTGAAACCGGCCAACCTGCTGCGGACAAAGGACGGGACGGTCAAGCTGACCGACTTCGGCATCGCTCGCGACACGACCGCCACAGCCCTGACCGCCGCCGGCAAGACCGTCGGCACGTATGCCTACATGGCTCCCGAGCAGATTCGCGGCAAACCGCCCGTCGATAAGAAGACCGATCTGTACGCGCTCGGCTGCGTCCTGTTCGAGATGATCTCCGGTGAGACTCCGTTCCAGAGCGAGAATCAGGGCGAGATGCTGATGATGCACTTGCAGGAGGAGCCGACTCGCATCACGTCGCTGGTTCCCGACTGTCCGATGTTCGTCGAAGAGTTGATCTTTCATCTGTTGGAGAAGGATCCGCAGGAACGTCCGTTCGACGCGCTGGACGTGCAGACGAAGATCGACAACGTCCTCCGCAAGATCACCGAACAAAAGAGCATGGCGGCCGAAGCCTTGGAGGCCGCCACCGCTTCGACCGTGATTGCCAGCGCCCGGGATCTCGACGAACTGAAGGCGGCCCTCGGTAAGACCAAGAAAAAGAAGAAGAAAAAAGACAACAGCCAGTTCTACGAACGAACGTGGTTTCTCGGTCTGTGCCTGTCGCTGGTCGTGGGTGGCATCGGCTGGAGTCTCTGGAGTGCCTGGTGGCCGAGTGAAGATACCCTGCAGGCGCGGGCCGATCAGCGACTGAAGTCCGAGTTCACGCTCGATCGCGTCATGGCACGAGACGACCTCCTCAAGCCGCTGCTGAAGCGATTTCCCAACGGCAAACATACCGATTGGGCACAGACGCAGATCGTGGGAGTTGACAAGGAAGAGACGCTCAACAAGATGCGGGCGCGCGTCAAACTGCGACAGCCGCCACTCAACGAAGCCGAACTCCAATACCTCAATGCCGAGCAGTTCCTGAAGTTTGGTGACCGCGTCACCGCACTCCGCAAGTACCGCTCCATCGTCGATCTCTTCAAGACGAAGGAGGAGTTCCGCATCTACGTCCTGCTGGCCCAGGACGAAGTGGACAAGATCATGGCGCAAGGTGGCGACCTCACGCTGGCCGCATTCCTCAACACTCGACTCAAAAATGCCGAGACCTCCAAATCGAGTGGCAAGCTGAGCGAAGCCGAAGCGATCTGGACCAGCATCAAGACGCTGTACGAGGACAACGAAGAGGCATCCGCTCACGTGGCCTTCGCCAGAAAACGACTCGCCGATCCCAAAGCCGATCCCGGCCCGCCACCGTGGAGCGATGCCGAGTCATCCAATCCGGAATCGAAGTAAGGGGTTGTGCATCTTTACGTTCGAGAGTTCGCCAGGACTTCACTGTACTCATCTTTCTGCCTCTCTCTTTCTGTCTCCCGACTTACCGAGCAGGAAGAAGTAGACAGAAAGAGAGAGAGAGAGAGAGAGAGAGAGACAGAAAGATTGCAGAGCGAAGAGTGGAAGGCGGATGGGCCAGCGTGCCAATCCCGCAAATCACGATGTCGTTCTAATCACTACAGTTCATCGAGAACCATCGTGCCGAGTCGTTTGCTAGCCGCCGGATTGCTCGGGTTGGTTACTGCGACGTGGAAGTTGTGGACGCCGCAGGACGTGTTTCCGCAGGTGCCGCTGATCCGCGCAGCGTGTGACTGGCCGGGTTGGTTCGACTGGGTCTGCCTCGCGGTGTTGGTCGCGTCTTCGCTAACGCTGCTCGTCGTCGGACAACGAGGCTGGTGGGGGCGAGGCTCCTGCCTCGCGATGGCCCTCTCGCTGGCGGGCTTCTTCGTGCTCGATCAGCATCGCCTGCAACCGTGGGCGTGGCAGTTTTTTTTGCTCGCCGTGTTGCTGTCGCTCGCGGACGACACCACCGCGCGACGTGGCTGGCGGTGGCTGGTGATCGGCATCTATTTCTGGTCCGCCGTGTCGAAGCTCGACTACACCTTCTGCCACGAACAGGGACCGGCGTTGCTGGGAGGACTTAAGCAGGCGATGGGCCTGCGCGGCATGCCGAATCGCTGGACGGAGGCTCTCGATGTCATCGGCTCGCTCGGCATCGCTCTCGGTGAATTGAGCGTGGCCGCGCTGCTGGCGTGGCCGCGCGCCCGGTGGCTTGGTCTGTGGACGGCGACGATCATGCACCTCGCGTTGCTCGCCGCACTTGGTCCGTTTGGGCTGAATCATTCACTCGGCGTGCTGCTCTGGAACGTTTTCTTCATCGTCCAGAACTGGCTGCTGTTTCGAGACGCCATTGCTTCGCATCCGCCATCCGGCGAGACCGTCCTCACCCAAGTTTGGCAGTGGCTGCGAGACCTCGTGACGTGGCCGAGTTCGCGACCGAATCGCCTCGCGCTGGGAGCCATCGCCGCCGCGATGGCCTGGCCGGTCTTGGAACCATTCGGTTACTGTGACCATTGGCTCGCGTGGGCGGTGTACTCGGCGAGAGCGGAGGACTGTCTCATTGAGCTGGGAGACTCACGGAATGATGCCGAGATGGAACGATTGATTGGCCGCTTTGTCATGCGCGGCAACTTCATCAGAGGCTATCTTGATGTTGGAGAATGGTCACTCGGTAACTTGGGAACCCCGGTTTATCCGCAGGCTAGATTTCACATTGGTGTGGCCTTAGCGTTCAACGATCAATTTGAATTGACGCAACCACTGATAATGCGCTGGACAACCCCCAATCGTTGGACAGGTGAGGGTTATCGAGCCCCCACATTGCGAGGTGTCGAAGAGATCGAGGCCGAATCAGAATCGTTCATGTGGAATTCGCGGCCGAGACTCACGACGTTTGCCATCGAATCAAAGAACCCCTCACCCTAACCCTCTCCCCGCAGAGCCGGGGCTAGGGGGCAGGATGGCGGCTCACTGAACGAAAGCACCCCGGATGCGTGAAGCATGCGGGGTGTCGGTTTGAAGTAGGATGGGCACCCTGCCCGTCCTACTTCTCGTTAGACCCTTCGCGACTATTAGCACGACGTTCTAGGCGAGCCGTGTGCCGTAAGGCCACGGGTTTCCGTCAACGATCAAGAACCCGCAGCCTTACGGCATGCGGCTCGCCTGTGTCTCAGGTTTGGCCGCGTGAGGATTATCAAGGCAGGACGGGCAGGGTGCCCATCCTACAGCCGACATCACTTCGCGGCGTCAACCTTCACCGTCAGCAGCTTGTCCTCGGGGAACGTTTCCAGCTTGAGGTTCCTCCACTGGACCTCCTGCGGCTGCTTGTTCGAGTGCAACTGGAGGCCGATCGGGGCGGCCTTGATCCGGTCCGGTTCCGGCTCGCGCCAGTCCGAGACCAGTTTGCCGTTGAGCACGAACCGGATGCGGTTCCCCTGTGCGAGGATTTCGTAGCTGTTCCAGTCGTGCTGCTTGCTGAGCGGTGCGGCGATCTCGTTGTTCGTGTGAATCATCTGGCGGCCGTAGAGGTCATAGAACCCGTGGCCCGACGGAAACATGACCAGATGCCCGGCGTAGGTCAGCGG
>JAYUFF010001057.1:0-8600 GCA_043738825.1 Schlesneria sp. | reverse complement strand
CACTGCCTGATGAACGAGCGCATGTCCGGCCCGGTCAATGTGACGGCTTCCTCGCCTGTGACGAACTATGAGTTCACGAAGACGCTCGGCAAGGTGCTGGGCCGCCCGACGATCTTCCCGATGCCCGCCTTCGCAGCGCGACTCGCCCTGGGTGAGATGGCCAACGAACTCCTGCTGGCCAGTGCGCGTGTGATGCCGAATCGACTGAGCGAGTCCGGCTACACATTCCGCTATCCGACGCTGGAGGGTGCGCTGCGGCACCTGCTCGGAACGTGAACGATCTGACGGAAGTGCCCGGCTCCTGTCTTCCGGCCCCGTCAACGTGGACTACGAGCAGCAGAATGGCGATGCCTTCGTGGGTCGATCCGCAAACGGCTTTCCTGTCGCGGAGCGACAGGGCTACGTCACGGCTCCGTCCAGTTTGAAGTTGCACAAAATGTAGGGTGGGACCAGCGGCGCTTCGCCGCGCCGGCCCACCATCAATTCTCGAAGGTTTGTCAGGGTGGGCCGGCGCTCGAAGCGAGCTTGTCCCACCCTACTTTGAAACTGGGAAGAGCCGTGAGGGCTACGTGCTGCGTGTGGCAGTCGTGACGGTCGGCTCTTATGATGTCGCGCGTTGTCACATCGCCGCACGATCCTGCGTGCCGGTCTTGCCGGGTTCGACCGGCTGCGTGAATCATTATGGGAGAGTCGTTCATGGCCAAAGTCTCCGTCGAATGTCCGGGTTGTTTTGCGAAGCTGAATCTGGCTGACCGCAACAAGCTCGGCAAGAGGATCAAGTGCCCGAAGTGTGCCGAGGTCTTCGTGGCCGAAGCTCCTGACGACGATGACGATGACACCGAGATGCTGGACGAAGACGACGCGCCCGCGAAGTCATCGAATCGACGCAAACGGCCCGCAGCCGGTGGTGGTAAGAAGCCGAGCAAGAAGAGCGGCGGATCGAGTGGTGGCAACAACGGCCTGCTGATCGGTGGTGGCGTCGCGGCGCTGCTCGTGGTAGTCGTCGCGGGCCTCTATTTCGGTGGTGTGTTTGGCGGCAAGCAACCCTTGCTCGCACCACCTGCTGTGGCCGAGGTTGCTCCTCCACCAGTGGTCGCCGCACCGAAGATCGAAATCACTCCCACCGAGAAGATGCTCGCGCTGCGCTGGATGCCCGCCGACACCGAGTTGATTCTGCACGTGAAGGTCGCCGACATCTGGCAGGCTCCGCTGCTCAAGGGCCTGATTGAAAATCCACAGACCGCGACGCAGGTGAAAGAGATGCAGAAGTACATCGGCGTGGGACCGGTTGACATCGAGAGCGTGACGCTGGGAATGTCCGATCTGAAAGGAGCTCAATCGGCCGCGATGATGGCCTCGATGGGGATGCAGCCTGCGGCCAATCAGTTCAAGGGACTGGTGGTCGCTCGCAGCAAGAAGCCGTTGTCGCAGAGTGCGATCCTTCAGGCCAGTCCCGAATTGAAGTCCGTCGAGTACAACGGCAAGTCTTACTTCCTGCTCCCCTCCCCTCCAGGGCCACCGGGGCAGCCTGCGGTTGAGGCGGGTGGTTGGGTGGCTGACGCCAACACGGTCGTGATGGGTGGGCTGAATGAACTGAAGAGTGCGATGGACAAGGGCGAGACGGTCACACCGCGCAAGGAGTTGTCCTTCGTCGATGCAACCTCGCACGTTGTGCTGGTTGTGGCACCGAAGGATCCGCAGGCGATGTCGCAAGGTCAGGCACCACCCTCGCTGCCGGGGATGCCACCGCAAATCGCGGAGATGCAGCAGGCACTCACCGAGTCGATGCAGGGGTTTGGACTCGGCATCAACATTCGTGGCGGGTTCGATCTGCAAACGTCGCTGTTGTTGAAGGACTCGGCCGGTGCGGCGAAGGTCAAGGCGGGACTGGAAGCCGCCGTCGTCGAGGGTCGCAAGCAGTTCGACGTGGTGAAGGCCACCGCGCCGCCATTGCTCGGCGATCTCGGGCAGATGCTGATCGACAACCTCAAGATCAACGAGCAGTCTCAAGTCGTGAAGGTCTCCACCAACATCCCCGACTCGTCACAACAACAACTCGAACAGTTGCCTCCGCTTCTGATGGTCATGGCGATGACTGGAGGCTTGAACCCGCTGGCCGGTGGTCCAGGGCCGGGTGGACCGGGGGCTGGTCCCGGCCCAGCCAACTTCTCACCCGGAGCGTTTGGTGAGATGAAGAAGCCCGGTGAAACCGAAGCCGTTGATGCCGTGAAGGCCGAGGGCTTGCCGGACGGCATCACGCTGTCGGTCAAGACGAGTTGGAGCGAGTTCCCCAACTTCGGTGCCGACGGCAAAGAGTCCCTCCCGGTTGAGCTGATGCTCGACGCTAAGGGTGAGGGACTCAACACCATCTGCGCGTTCGGCCAAGTCACAGCCAAGACGGTGACGCTGGATGGCGGCGGTTCGCTCAAGACGGCCAAGAGCACGATGATGTTCGGACCAGACCCACTCAAGTCGATGGTCCCCTTTGAAGCCGGAGACAACTTCGGTTTCGAGCATCCCGAGGGAACGATGCGCGTGAAGTTCTCGGTCGATCCGCCGACGGGCACTGCTGCGAAGATCACCGCGTTGGAAGGGACTTTCAAATACCTGACATCCGAAAAATCGGATGAGTTCACCATCGACGAAGTGGCAAAGAAGGCGCTGAAGCCGCTGGCCGATCCGGAACTGAAAGCGGCGGGTGTCAAACTGCTGCTCACCAAGGGTAGCAATGTCGGCGGTGAGACCCTGACGTTGTCGTGTGGCAAGGGACACTTCTTGGGCAAGGCGGGAATCTCCGACCCCGACGATGCCAACGGCGTGACTCAGCTCTTCCATTCGGAGGTCGATAAGGGGCAGGCCGTGTATCGCATCCAAGCCTTCGACCAGAGCGGAAAGTTCTCGGAAAAGTTGCAAGTGAAGTTCAAGCTTTACCGCGACGTGAAGGAACACACGGTCTCGTTTCGCTTCGAGAATGTGCCGCTGCCGACGGCTGACTCCAAACCGAAGAGCCAGACTCAATAAAACTGAACACTCGCGGTGGACCTTCGCATCCCAGTCTGATGTCCAACTCACCTTCCGTAGAATTGCCGCTGATGCCGGGCCACTTTGTTGTCGCGTCTTGGGATGATCGCCGGAGACCGCTTGAACTCATCGAGGCCATCGGCGCGGAGCCTGCTGCGGGCTTTGTCGTGTTCGGGCCAAACGCGGATTCATTGGCGCTGGATTTGATTGAACGGGCGGTCACCGCACAGCCGCAGGCGGATGTGATTGTCGTCTGCGATCCGCTCGATCCGGCTCGACGCTCCTCGTTGCGAGGCGAGTTGCCGCCGTTGCTGAGTTTGCTCGCTGCGTCTCCGACCGGCGACCCGGCCGTGGCGGTCTCGGCCCAGGCATTTCGCGAGCAAGTCGCCTCGGCTCCCGACGGCACCGGCTTGCTGGGACTCACGATGCGAGTGGCCATCTCGGGCAACGTGCTGTTTGTTCCGAGCGACTCAACGAGCGCATCGCCTCCGCGTCTCAAGCCCAGCCTGACGATGCCCGCCGCCGCGCCGACGGCAATGCGATTTCGAGACTGCCTCGTCAGCCTGCCACTTCCGACGACGAGACCCAACAGTCCCGACACGGTCGCGCTGCGGGCGGGACTGCTGTTGCTCAACGACTTCTTCGACGAGAGTCACTCGTGTTCGCAGTCGATGGAGGGACAGCAGAACGCCGACTACTGGCACGCGATCCTGCATCGACGCGAACCGGATTACGGGAACGCGAAGTACTGGTTCCGTCACGTCGGGCGACATTCCATCTTTGGCGAGTTGGTATCAAGTGTCTCGACGATGTTCTCGCGAGCGACGGGGTCGCTGACAGACAAACTCGAACGTTGGCAGCCGCGCCTCATCACGGCCAACGGTTGGGAGCCGTTCGCGTTCGTCGATCTCTGCGAGGCGGCCGAGACCGATGCTGAACTGCGAACGTGGTGCGAAGAGGTTCAGTTCATCGAGATGATGTTGCTGCTCGCGTCCACGTATCGCGCTGCCGTTGCTTGACTACCCACACGTCACGCGTACGAAATGGCACGAGCGTGATCGATACCGACACTAACCCGAAGCGTGAGCGAGGGAGTGCGGTTCGCCCCTCGCTTACGCTTCGGGTTACTTTCAGTCCGGCTGTGAGCAGCACAGTTGCTGCAACCGTTACAAGTGGTCGTTGGACTCTGCCGGGCGAATTGACAGTCGCGGCTGACCCGTTAAAATCGGCTCACCGCTCAACACTCCTGCTCTCTTTTGCGGGCGACACGAGCGGATTCACGCTAGAGTTTCCCAACAGGTTCGCTGCCAGTAACCTGTGTGCCTCGCGTGCCCGTGGTTTCGCGACCACCCTTCCCCCGCGACAAGTTCATCCGTTCTTCCAGCGACGTTGTGCCTGCTGGAAAAGGAGACTGCCATGTATCTGGTACTTGCGTTTCCGCTCGGCGTGCCCGAGATGATCGTGTTCGGTCTGATCGTGCTGCTGCTGTTCGGCAGTCGGCTTCCGAGCGTGATGCGTTCGCTGGGCCAGAGCTTCACCGAATTCAAGAAGGGAACTCGGGACGGCGAGTTGGACGACAAGTCCGATTTAGACGACGCTGGCAACTCGGACAAGAAGAACTGACGAATTGAGGAGACAGAACATGGGACCGCTGGGTGTGCCTGAGATGATCGTGATCGGCGTCATCGCTTTGCTGTTGTTTGGCAAGCGATTGCCGGAAGTGGCGCGAAGTCTGGGCAAGGGTGTCGTTGAGTTCAAGAAGGGTTTGAACGGGATCGATGACGACGAGCCGAAGTCAAACTGAAATCGGTTCGTGCCGCTGCTGGAAACCAATCAAAGTCCAAAGTCGAGGAGACAGAACATGGGACCGCTGGGTGTACCTGAGATGATCGTGATCGGCATCATTGCCCTGCTGTTGTTCGGCAAGCGATTGCCGGAAGTGGCTCGCAGCCTGGGCAAGGGCGTCGTCGAGTTCAAGAAGGGACTGCGCGGGATCGACGACGAGGTCGATGCCGCCGTCTACAAGAAGAACGAGTCGAGCAACAGCTCGCGCCCGACTCCAGTGGAAGAGAAGGTCGAAGCTACCGCCCCGAAGTTCGAGCCACCCACGTCTGAGCCGACATAGAGCGAGCGACAGGAAAAATGGACCCGGAGGATGGGCACTTTTGCCCGTCCGGCATGAACGCGGAAGGCAGGACGGGCAAGAGTGCCCATCCTCCATCGCGGTATGACAACTCCTGCCGCGTGCGTCTTACTGCGGTCCGATGGCTTGTGGCATCTCGACATCGACGATCCGTGCCGATGGGCGCGACAGATCGATGACGACTGGCGTCGGTGACTCTGCTTTACTGACGTTGCCCGCCAGATCGCGTGCGACCACTCGCAGGAACAACTGCGAGGGAACTCCGGGACCAACTGTCCACTCGTAGCTGCCGTTGTCTTCCTTCCAGCCGACGATCGGTTCCCACGGGCCATTGCGGTTGCTGGCGTAGTACAACGACACCGGCTTGTCGGAGGGATGGTCGTCTTGGATGCGCCAGCGAATTTGCAGGCGGTTGGCGCTGCTCCCCTGTCCCTGCTGCACGGGCAGCATTTCGACAGTCGGCGGAGTCTGATCGACGGCCACCACGATCGCGGGAGCCTCGCCTGGCATCGGCGGTTCATTCGAGAGTCCCGCGCCGCTGCGAACTCGAATCGCGAAGCCGTACTCACCGTCCTGAGGCACCTCGACATCGAACGGGCTGCGCTGGTCCTGGTCCTCGCCGTACTTCCACCACTTGCGACCGTGGTCCTGCGTGATGAACATTTCGACGCCGCCGATCCCCGACGGACCAACGTCCTCGATCTTGTAGCCGACCTGGAATTTGCGAGTGTTCACCACGCGATGTCGTGCCGGCGCACGCTGTGTCAGCCCGGCTTGAGCCATCGGCGGTTCGGGATTGCTGGACCAGCGGTCCTGTGTGATCACGGGCCGCGACGACGGCGAGCCGGAGACGAACTGTTCGATCGGGTTCTGTCGAGTTGCGCCGCCGAACGGCGTGATGATCGGCCCGCGATAGTCGCCGCCGATCGGTAGCTGTTCAACGGGAGTGCGGAACGTGGGAGGCCGCGAGTCGGTCAGTGCATCGTACGGAACCAGCGGAACCACGGGAGCCGGTTGCACATTGATGGCCGCTTGTTCGTTACCGTCCTCCAAACCCGCGATTGGGACGCGACGGTTCGGCTTGGGTGCCGGAGCCGGATCACCCGCCGCCGCGATTTGCAGTTGAGACTGGCCTCGCCCCACGTTCGTCGCAGTGTCCGAGATGGTGCCGCGCACGGTGATTTGTCCCGACTGCGCAACGTTCCAAGTCGTCTGACCGCTGGCGCGCGGAGCGACCTCGACCAGATCCCAGCCCTGACTGCCGGGCTGATAGTATTCGAGCTTCAACGTGGCGGGATCGAGGTTCGCGTCGGCCGCCTGCCACGAAAGCTGCACCTTGCCCGGAGAGATCTGTTTCAGCGAGATGTCTAGCAGCGGCTGAGTCGTATCGACCACGACGATCAATCCGGTTTCGTACTGGCCGGCTTGGGGATGGAGCTGATTGCGGCCGTCGAGCGTCTTGACCGAGAACCAGAACTCACCGTCATTCGGGGCCTGGTACTCGAACTTGCCTCCGTCGGGCGTGAGCGTCTGAGCCAGCTCCCACGTCAGTCCGCGATCGGTCGAAACGTGCAGTTGCAGTTCGCGCGTGTTCATCCGTTGCAACGCCGCCGCGTCGAATTTGAACGGGATGCGGAAGCGGGTCTTGTTCGTCGCGATTGGCTTGGGGAGCGGAGCGGCGAGAGCTTCGCCGTGTGCCAGCCACAGGCCGGTCAGCGCCAAGATTGCCGTTAGTCGGCGGTCCATGCCGTGTCTCCGTCATCCTTGCCGTGCGAATCGTCTGCCGGTCTCGTGGCGTTCGACAACAGAACGCGATCCCTCGCGCAATGCCATCATCCAGCGCCATTGCAGCCCTTCCTCGTCGCTATCGGCGAGATCATCCGTGCGGCTTGAACCGCGTCGGGCACGCGGGGTGAGTTTGACGGCAAGCGGGGACCGGGGGCAGCCTGTCACAGGCAGACTCTGCCGATGCACGGCTTGGAAGTCGCGATCTCACGTTTGGGGTCGGGTCTCCGACAGTGAGGCGAGCGGCAGAAATTGTTTTACCCACACCAGCCCGAAGCGTGAGCGAGGGTCTTTTGCCGCATTCCCTCGCTCACGCTTCGGGTTGGTGTGGCCGGGTAGATGATTTCATGCCGCTCACCTTATTGACGCGATGCCGTCGGCCGAGACGGGATCGTGTAGAGGCAGCAGTCTTGAGGGCACACGTCGTGACTGGGGCCGAACGCGCCGATGGCCCTTCGTTCGGAGACCAAACCGAGTCGCTCTTGAATCAGTTCGCGGACCATGCTGACGAAGCGAGGGTGACTTCCCACGGTGGCCGCTCGCGCTAGCGCGAGCCCCAGTTCCGAACAGACCGACTGCGCCTCTTCATCGAGATCGAACAAGACTTCCATGTGGTCCGACAGGAAACCGACGGGAGCGATGACGAGTGACTTCGTCCCCTGTTCGTGAAGCGACCGGATGTGATCGGTAATGTCCGGTTCGAGCCACGGATCGCCCGGCCGACCGCTGCGGCTTTGATAGACGAGACTCCAGCGTTCGGGAGTCAGGCCCAACTCCAAGGCAATCAAGCGGCAGGTCTCGTTCAATTGAGTGGCGTAGTTGCAGTTGTTGGCCATGCTGAGCGGAATGCTGTGCGCGGTGAAGGCGACTCGCGCGGCGGAACGACTCGCCTCGGGAAGCTGCTCGAACGCCGCACGGATTCGCTCCACGTTGGCTCCGACGAAATCGGGGTGGTTGTAGAAGACGCGCAGCTTGTCGATGGTTGGTGGCTCGGAGCCGACGGCTTCGCGCGCCGCCGCGATGTTCTCGCGATACTGTCGGCAACCCGAGTACGAACTGTAGGCCGAGGTGAAGTAGGCCAGCGCTCGCCGCACTCCGTCTTGAGCCATCTGCCGCAGCGTGTCCGGCAATAGCGGATGCCAGTTGCGGTTGCCCCAATAGATTGGCAGGTCGATCCCCGCGCGATCGAGTTCCGGCCGGAGAGCGGCGATGAATTCACGCACTTGAGCATTGATCGGACTGACGCCACCGAAGTGATAGTAATGCTCGGCGACTTCCAGCATCCGCTCGCGCGGCACCGGCTTGCCGCGCAGCACATTTTCGAGAAACGGAATCACGTCATCCCGCTTCTCAGGCCCACCGAATGAGACGATCAAAATGGCATCGTAGTTGTCAGACACAGAGCAAATCCTGCGGAGACCGTGGTGCTGAAAAGGTGTCGCAGATTATTGGGGACAACACTCGAAAGACAACTTCACAACACAGTCGATTCGAGTTCCATCAACTCCCCGGAGTTTTCACCACGGAAAACACGGAAAATCACGGAAGGGAAGGCATGACTAGAAGGCTTGGTGTCGGGAAGTTGTTGCAAATGAGTCAAGTTTTTGGGTGGTCTTCAACGTAGCCGTCATCGCTCCGCGTGACGAGCCTT
>JAYUFF010001056.1:0-3263 GCA_043738825.1 Schlesneria sp. | reverse complement strand
AAGTTGTCAGTGCCCTCGCTTGCGCGTCGGGCTAGTTTTGAAGACTTCATCCGACTCGAAAATCTGGAACCGCCGATGACCGCTCTGCAAACGAACGATCCCGCATTGTGGGAGGCCCTGCAAGCTGAACGAGTCCGTCAGCACGATGGCCTCGAACTGATCGCCTCGGAGAATTACACGTCTGCCGCCGTGCTCGAAGCGGCGGGGACAATCCTCACCAACAAATATGCCGAGGGCTATCCCGGTCGCCGGTACTACGGCGGTTGCGAGCACGTCGATACGATCGAGACGCTCGCCATCAAGCGGGCCAAGCAGTTGTTTGGGGCCGAGCACGTGAACGTGCAGCCGCACGCGGGGTCTCAGGCCAACATGGCCGTCTATCTGACGCTGCTCAAACCGGGCGATTCGTATCTGGCGATGAATCTGGCTCACGGCGGACACCTCACGCACGGACATCAGCTCAATTTTTCGGGACAGCTCTATCAGCCGATCCCCTACGGCGTGCGCGAGTCCGATCACAGAATCGACTTTGATGAGGTGGCTCGGCTGGCTCGCGAGCACAAGCCAAAGCTGATCCTGGCGGGGGCGAGCGCCTATCCGCGCGAGATCGATCACGCGAAGTTTGCGGAGATCGCGCGGGAGGTCGGTGCCAAGTTGTGGGTGGACATGGCTCACTATGCGGGACTCGTCGCGGGTGGCGTTCACAACAGCCCCGTGCCGGTCGCCGACTTCGTGTCGAGCACCTCGCACAAGACGCTGCGCGGCCCGCGATCCGGCTTCGTCCTCTGCAAGGAAGAGTACGCCAAGGATCTCGACAGGTCGGTCTTCCCCGGCATGCAGGGCGGTCCGCTGATGCACATCGTTGCGGCGAAAGCGGTCTGCTTCGCGGAGGCGCTGCTGCCGTCGTTCAAGGACTACGCCCGACAAATCGTTGCCAACGCGAAGACTCTGGCCGAGACCCTGATGAGCGGCGGGATCAAACTTGCCAGCGGTGGCACCGACAACCACCTGATGCTGTGCGACGTGACGGCCATCGGCCTGACCGGCAAGCTCGCCGAGAAGGCCCTCGATCACGCCGGCATCACGGTGAACAAGAACATGATTCCGTTCGACCAGCGCAAGGCGCTCGATCCCAGCGGCATCCGCATCGGCACGGCGGCCCTTACGACGCGCGGCATGAAACAGGACGAAATGAAGAAGGTCGGCGCGTGGATTCTGTCGGTGCTGCGAGCGCCGGAAGACGCCGCCGTCATCGAACGAGTTCGCGGTGAGATTCAGTCGTTCTGCAAGGCGTTCCCCGTGCCGGGCATCGGCTAAGTGAGCGGCAGGACTTGTCGTACCGGAAATCGAAGCCTGACGCGCAAGCGAAGGACGCTCGGCAACCGATCCTTCGCTTGCGCGTCAGGCTTTGATGGGTCAGTTGTTTCTTGCCGCTCGACTTATGACAACACGGTCAGCCCGCCGTCGTGGATCGCCGCGTTGAGGCTGCCCGATCGGAAGCCGTCGAGGTCGAGCGTGACGTAGCGGAAGCCGAGTCGATGCAACTCCGCGCGCACGCGGTCTCGCAGGGCAGGGGACGCGAGGGCCGAGATCGCCTCCACGGGCAGCTCGATCCGTGCGAGTTCGTTCGCCTCGCAGCGCACCCGCAGTTCGCGCAGTCCCAGCTCACGTCTCAGGAACTGCTCGGCCTCATCGATGCGGCGGACTCGGTCGGGAGTCGCTTCCACTCCGTAGGCGATGCGGCTGGAGAGACACGGACTGGCAGGCTTGTCCCACACGGGCAGGTTCCACGCGCGAGCCAACTCGCGCACGTCGGACTTGGAGAACTCGGCCTCGACCAGCGGCGAACGGACTTGGAATTCGGTGGCCGCTTGCAGGCCGGGGCGGTAGTCGCCGCGATCATCCAGGTTCGCACCGTTGGCCAGCACATCGACCCCGAGCGACGGCGCAAGCTCGATCAGTCGCGCATACAGTTCCGACTTGCAGAAGTAACAGCGGTTGACCGGGTTCTTCAGGTAGTTCGGGTCCGCGAACTCGTGCGTCTCGATCACGAGATGCCGAATGCCGATCAGAGCCGCCAACTGCGCGGCCTGTTCCCGTTCTCCAGCAGCCAGGCTCGGACTGACGGCGGTCACGGCGACGGCCTGCTCACCGCAAGCCCTCTGCGCGGCCATCGCGACCACCGTACTGTCAACACCCGCAGAGAAGGCCACCGCGACACGACCGTACCCGGCCACGATTTCCAGCAGCCGATCAACCTTGGCGACCATCTCTGTATTCCATTCGTTCATTTCAAGCCCAGCTCATTCAACAATCGGGAGCCGCCGGATTGGAGAGGATCAATCCCCGCATTGGCTCCGCTGGTCGGTTCCGTCAACGAGCGCCATCTTGCCAAGTCGGCCGGGCAGGGCATCCCCGCCCCGGTAAACATCAGGGTGATTCTTGGAAGAGCTTGAGCGTGGGACAGACTCGCTGGATGAGGGGAAAGTGTTGATCGCGCGTCCAAAGTTCGAGGTCCATGAAAATGGCCAGCGCCGACAAGACCGCATCGGGAAACGGAACGGTGATCCCGGACACTCGAAGTGTCGCCAAGTGATCGCCCACGTCATCCCAAATGGCATCGTCCAACGCGATCTGACTCAGGCTGTCCAACAGGGCCGTGAGGCGTTGCCGCTGCTGGGGACTGCGCGAACCGGCCAAGACTTCCGCTCGCGTCACGCCGCAAATGGCGGCACCGTGCGACTGCAACACGGAGAGCAGTTTCGGGTCTGGTGATCGGAGGTACTCGATAATCACCGAGGCGTCGATGAGGATCATGGCAGGTGGTCGTTCGCGTGTTGGAGGTCATACTCGCGCTGCGTTTTCCAGACATCGAAATCGTAACCTTCCGGATGACCCAGCGCGGCTGGCCACGCCGACCAATCTCCCGTGCCGGGTATGACAGCGGGAGCATTCGCTTCACGGACGATGATGTTGACCGTCTTGCCAATCAAGGGCCGAAGTTCCGGCAACGTGTCGGAACTGAGTTGTCGGTGGATAAAGATGGCAGTCATTCAAGAATCCTCCCCTTGGGACGGTCAGTGTACTCGAAGTCTGACCCCAGTGCTTGCCCTGACCCCTTTGATTTCCTCGGACAGGGAGCAGGGGTTCATGGCGCGGGCCTGTGCCGCAGTCGGCGGTTCGCGCGATCAGGGGTCAGGCACTTCGGAATTTCGGAAATGGCCGGATTGAGGTTTGCGAACAGCGACAGTTATCCTCCGGCC
>JAYUFF010001055.1:0-3267 GCA_043738825.1 Schlesneria sp. | reverse complement strand
GACCTGATGGTTCACTGGATCGATGTCGCGCACTGGATCCTGAACGTCGATCATCCCGACCACGCGGTGAGCATCGGCCAGCACATCAACAGCGAGGGACTGTGGGAGACGCCCGATTCCGTGCAGACGGTGATGACCTATCCCGGCAACATTCAGATGCACTTCGAGGGGACGTTCTCGAACGCCCGCAATGGCGCGAGGATCGAGTTCCAGGGAACCGACGCCTCGATTCACATCGACCGTGGCGGCTATCAGGTCATCCCCGAACGGAAGTCGAAGGTTCCGGCGAGCGAACTGATCCTCGGTACGGAACCGGCCTGGCGCAACGCCGACTTCTACAACAAGCCCGATGGCGAATTGGTCCACCTCACAAACTGGATCGACTGTGTGCGCAGCCGCAAGCAACCGAACGCCCCCATCGAGGCGGGCGTCTCGTCCGCATCGGCCGCCCACCTCGCGAACCTCGCCCTGCGATACGGCGGTGGCTCGGCCAAGTGGAACGCTCAACTAATTCCGTGACTCTGAATTGCGCGACGCCCACGTTGGCACTCGCACTCGTCGATCCCGGTGGCTAACCTCCCCGCGTCGTCGTCGGCTTGGCGTACTTGGCAGGGTGCATTGAAAGGAGTCTGGTTTCATGATCGCGCGCGGATTGTGTTTGGCTGGGTTGGTGTTGGGGCTGAGTTTGGCCGTGGTCTCGGCGCAGGAGGCGACGGGACCGAAGAAGGTCGCCAGTGTCGAAGGCTTCACCGAGTACCAACTGGCGAACGGGTTGAAGGTCGTCCTTTTCCCCGAGCCTTCGCAGCCGAAGGTGACGGTCAACATGACGATCCTCGTCGGATCGAAGCATGAGGGTTACGGTGAGACCGGGATGGCGCACCTGCTCGAACACATGCTGTTCAAGCCGACGGAGAAGCATCCGCACTCCGACCGCGACTTGCAGGAGCGCGGAGCCGAATACAACGGCTCGACGTGGACGGACCGCACGAATTACTACGAGACTCTGCCGGCCAGCGATGACAACCTCGAATACGCCATCGGGCTGGAGGCCGACCGCCTCGTGAACTGTCCGATCAAGGCCGAGGATTTGTCGAGCGAGATGACCGTCGTCCGCAACGAGTTCGAGATGGGCGAGAACAACGCCAAGATGATCCTCGAACAGCGGATGCTGGCGACGGCCTTCGAGTGGCATAACTACGGCAAATCGACCATTGGTAATCGAGCCGACATCGAGCGCGTCCCCGTCGAAAACCTGCGAGTCTTCTACAAACGCTACTACCGTCCCGACAACGTCGTCCTGTTCATCGGCGGCCGATTTGATGAGGCGAAGGCGCTCGCGATGGTTCGGAAGCACTTCGATCCTCTCGCGCGTCCGGCCGAACCGATTCGCAGCACGTACACCGAAGAACCGGCTCAAGACGGCGAGCGACATGTCACGCTGCGGCGAGTCGGCAAAGTCCCCGTCGCGTCGGTGATGTTTCACATTCCGGCCGCGACCGATCCCGACTTCGCCGCTGTTGCGGTACTCGAAGGAGTGCTGTCTGGCGACAAGAGTGGACGGCTCTACAAGGCGCTGGTTGAACGCCGTCGCGCGGCGAAGATCGAGGGCAACGCCTACGCCTGGCACGACCCGAGTGTGATGGCCTTCGCGGCGGAAGTCGCTCCGGGAAATGAACCGGGTGCGGTCTTGGAAGGGATGATCGACACCATCGACGAACTGGCCAAAGACGGCGCGACGGAGGTGGAAGTGGCGCGCATCAAGAAGACGCTGCTCAAGTTGTGGGACCAGACCTCGACCAATACACCCAAGCTCACGGCGGAGATGTCCGAGTGGGCGGGAGCGGGCGATTGGCGGCTGTTCTTTCTGCACCGTGACCGCTTGCAGCAGGTGACGACAGTCGACGTGAACCGCGTCGCCAAGAAGTATTTGCAAACGAGCAACCGCACCGTCGGGCTTTATCTCCCGACCACCGAACCGCAGCGCACGCCGATCGCCGCGCCGCCTGAAGTGGCCGTGCTGTTGAAGGACTACAAAGGCCGTCCCGAGTTCTCGATCGGAGAAGCCTTCGATGCGTCGCCCGCTGCGATTGAGAAGCGTGTCAAACGCTCGACCATCGAAGGAATTCAAACGGCGTTCCTCACGAAGAAGAATCGCGGCGGCAACGTCGTCGTCACACTGCGGCTGCGCTACGGCAAGGCCGAGTCGTTGTTTGGCCTCGGCCCGGCCTGCGACTTCCTGCCCGAGCTGATGACGCGCGGCACGAAGCAGTTCAACGCCAGCGAGATTCAAGATCGGCTCGACGAACTCAACGCGAGCTGGCGGGCGAGCGGATCGGCCGGGTCCGCCGAGTTCACGATCCAAACGAAGCGTGAGAATCTGAAAGACGTGATCGACCTGCTGAGGCAAGTCCTGCGCGAGCCGTCGCTGCCGACGGCCGAGTTCGCGATCCTGCAACAACAGAAGAGCAGCACGCTGGAGGAGCAGGCGACCGAGCCGCAGGCCATCGCGCCGCGCATCGTCAATCAGCGACTCAATCCGTACCCGCCCGGCGATGTCCGGCACTTCCCCAGCATGGCCGACGAACTGAAGCTGATCGAAAAGCTGACGGCTGCCGACGTGAATCGCGTCTACGATGAATTCCTTTCGGCTCAGGCGGGCGAACTCGTCGTGATCGGCGACTTCGACGAAGCCTCGACAAAACAGGCCCTCACCAACGCGCTGGGCGGCTGGAAAACGAAGCAGCCTTACGAACGAATCCGCCGCAGTTCGGAGGGGGCTGCGAAGGGAGACACGATCAGGTTCCAAACGCCCGACAAGGCGAACGCGATGTATTTTGCGGGGCTCGTGCTGCCGCTGTCGGATGCGGACGCCGACTATCCCGCGCTGATCGTGGCCAACGAAACGTTCGGCGGCAGCGGCTTCGCCTCACGCCTGATGGGCCGCATCCGTGAGAAGGAGGGCCTGTCGTATGGCGTCGGTTCGGCCTTCCGCGCCGCATCGCTCGACCCTCGCGCCACGTTCTCGATGTACGGCATTGCGAATCCGCAGAACATTGAGAAGGTCGTAACGCTGGCTCATGAGGAACTGGTCAAACTGCTCAAGGACGGCATCACCGACGAAGAGCTGGCCGAATCGCAACAGGGTTGGTTGCAGGGCGAACAGCAGAAGCGAGGCGACGATGCCCAACTTGCCGCCGTCCTCGCGAACGCCCTCTACGCCGGCCGGACTCTGGAGTTCAACGCGAAGTTGGAGACAGCCGTCTCAAA
>JAYUFF010001054.1:0-3272 GCA_043738825.1 Schlesneria sp. | reverse complement strand
GGGGACGTGGTGCTCGAAATGACCTCGGGCAACACGTACCGGTTCAAGCCGGACGGGTCGGCCATCGAGCAGATGTCGTGGGGCCAGGTGAACCCGTTCGGTCAGGCAATCGATCCGCTGGGGAACCGGTTCACGGCCGACTGCCACTCGAAACCGCTGACGCTGATCGTGCGCGGAGGCCACTACGACAGTTTTGGAAAACCGCACGACGGCCTCGGGTTCATGCCGCTCACGACGGGGAACGACCACGGCTCAACCGGCATCGCGGGGGTCGCGATCTATGCCGCCGACCAGTTCCCGCGCGAGTATCACGGCAATATTTTTGTTGGCAACGTGGTGACCAACATCATTCACCGCGATGTCATCCAGTGGCGCGGCTCATCCCCGTGGGTCGAGAAGCCCGAAGACTTCGTCACCTGCGACGACTGGTGGTTCCATCCGGTCGATCTGCAACTCGGCCCGGACGGCGCGCTGTATATCTCCGACTTCTACAACAGCATCATCGGGCACTACGAGGTGGACTTGAAGCACCCGCGCCGCGACCGGCATCGCGGGCGCGTTTGGCGAGTGGTGTGGACGGGCGAGGGGGACAAGGGGACAAGGGGACAGAGAGACAAGGGGACGCTGAGCGATCTGACGACGAAGTCGAATCAGCAACTGACGATTTTGCTGGGGCATCCGAATCAGTCGGTACGCGAACTGGCGCTGGGCCTGCTTGTTGAACGAGGCAAGGCCGATCCCCTTGTCGCAAAGCTGCTGAAGCCACGCACCCTGCCTGTCTTCGACAGCGGCATCAATCAAGCCGAGTCAAAGTCCGTGAGTTACGGTGCAACTGACGAAAACGCGGCTGCTCTGGCCGGATGGGCGTTGAATCGACTTGGCCAACTCGGTGCGAGCGAAATCAACTCATTGTCGATCAGCCCGTCACCGCTGGTTCGCGTCCACCTCATGAAGATTCTGGCGGACGTTTCTGTCGCGCAGTGGACAGAGATGGCGAAAGCTCTCGTCCAGAAGTCGTTGACCGATGCGAACCCATTCGTGAGACGGGCCGCTGCGGAAACGCTGGGGCATCATCCCTCCGCCGACAACATTCCTCATCTGATTCGCGCGTGGGCCGCCGCGCCGCAGGAAGACGTGCAACTGATTCACACGATCCGGATCGCACTGCGGAACCAGCTTCGAGGTGCGTCGGCGATCGAGCAGCTTGCCACGATCAAACTGTCCGAGGAGGAACTGGCGCGGCTGATCGACATCGCGCTGGCCGTGCCCAACGAGACTGCGGCGTGGTTCACGTTTGATTACGTGCGCGGGCGTGAGGTCTCGCCCGAGATGATGTCCCGCTGCCTGACGCACGTCGCGCAGCATGTCGGCGGCGCGCGGCTGGACGATGTCGCGAAGTTCGTGCAGACGAAGTATCCGGCCACCGCATCGGGTGACGGCGAGACGAAACAGGTCTCGCTCTTCCAGTCGCTGTTTGCCGGACTGACGCGGCGCGGGCAGCGACTGTCGGCGGAGAGCGAACTTGGCAAATGGGGCGCGTCGCTGGCGGTGAAGATGCTCGATCCGAAGTCGCGGCCGGCTCCGGCGTGGGTCAACGTGCCGGTCGAGTCGGCGCCGGTCTCGTTGCAGGCCAGTCCGTGGGGAGTGAGGCCGCGCGGTTCGGCCGACGGCGTCAAGGACGGACTCTTCTTCGACAGCCTCTCGAACGGCGAGAAGCTGACCGGCGTGTTGCGGTCGGCTCCGTTCGCCGTGCCGGACAAGTTGTTGTTCTGGCTGTGCGGTCACAACGGCAATCCAATGACGAAGCCCGCGCCGCTCAATCTCGTCCGGTTGAAGCTGGTCGAGACGGGCGAGGTCATCGCGCAGCAAGTCCCGCCGCGCAACGATGTGGCTCAGAAGGTCGAATGGAATCTGACGAAGTGGGTCGGCCAGCGCGGCGTGATCGAGATCGTCGATGCCGACACGGGGGATGCCTATGCGTGGCTCGGTGCCGGCCGGTTCGAGCCGGCGGTCGTCGAGAATCCCTCGCCGGTGTTCGCGTTCGGAGATGGGTCGTTCGCGCTGGCCTTGCAGGTGGTCGAGCAGATGCGGCTCGCCGATCAGTACGACCGAGTGGTGGGAGTGCTCGGCGATGCGCAGTCGGCCGCGTCGGTCCGATCGATCGCGGCGACGACGGCGATGTCGCTCGATCGAACGCGCGCGCTGACGGTCCTGTCGTCGCTGATGATGAACAACGCGGAACCGGTTTCGCTGCGACTGGCCCTCGCGCAACAACTCGGTTCCGTCGAAGACGACTCGTCTCGCAAGGCGCTCGGCACCGCGCTGGCCACCGCACCGGCATCGTTGCAACAACCGATCGCCCTCGCGTTGGCGACGACTCGGCCGGGAGCCGACTCGCTGTTGAACCTCGTCGCGACGGGGAAGGCTTCGGCGCGGTTGCTGCAAGACAAGCCGGTCATTGACCGGTTGAAGGGGTCCGGCCTGCCGGAACTCGATGCGCGGCTGAGTGATCTCACGAAGGACTTGCCCGCGCCGGATGAGCGGCTGAAGCAACTGATCGCGAAGTTCTCGGCGAGCCAGTCGGTGGCGCTCGCCTCACCCGCGCCGGATGTCTTGGAAAAAGGTGCGGCCCACTTCAAGAAGGTCTGCGCGAACTGCCATCGGCTCGGCAACGAGGGGGGCAAGGTCGGTCCACAGTTGGACGGCATCGGCCAACGGGGACTCGAACGGTTGCTGGAGGACATCCTCGACCCGAACCGCAACATCGACGCGGCGTTTCGCGCGACGACGATCTCGACGAATCAGGGCCAGGTCATCACGGGCCTGAAGCTGCGCGAGGAGGGAGCGGCCGTGATCCTCGCCGACGCGCAGGGCAAGGAAGTCCGCATCAACAACGCCGACATCGACGAAATCCGCGTGACGGCCCTCTCCCCGATGCCCTCCAACGTCGTCGAGCAGATCGGCGAACAAAACCTGCCCCACCTGATCGCCTTCCTGCTCAGCCAGCGTCAGCCGGTGAAGGAGCCGCAGAAGTAGTTAGGCGGCAATCGCGAAGCGATGTCAGCGAATAGCCGTGGGCGTCAGCCCACGGAAAACGGTCAATCCAATCGTCGAGCCGCAAAGCGGCGGCAGTAAGTGGCGAGACGATCAACCAACCGACTGTCGCCGCTTCGCGGCTCAACACCGGGGTTGCGATCCGACCCGTGGGCTGACGCCCACGGCTAATCGCTGCCGTCGCTTTGCGACTCCGACCACCAATAACTCAAACCGGA
>JAYUFF010001053.1:0-3273 GCA_043738825.1 Schlesneria sp. | reverse complement strand
ATCAAACCATCGACCGCCTGCGCCGCGAACGGCACTCGCTGTCCGAGCAGCTTCGTGCGGGAGACGCCGAGTTCACGCAACGCGATGCCGAACTGAAGGCCGCCGCAGAACAAGCCGCCTCGACCGAGCAGGAGTTGCACCACCTCGAAGCGAGCCTCGCCACATCCGCCGAGGACTTGCTGGCGACCGAGCAGCAATTCCAGCAGCTCGAACACCAGAAGACGACCAACCAACTCGATCTGGTCAAACAGGGTGAGCAGTTGGAAGCGTTGCGCGCGTCGGTCAGCCGGCTGGTGGACGAGCTTCGTCAGCGGAGTGCTCAACACGACGAGGCCGAGCGGCGTTGTGCCACTTCGCTCGCCAAGCGGCAACAGATCACGCTGCACATCCTGAACACCCGAGCCACGCGCGACGAGCAGCTTCTCTCCGCCGAACACGTCCTCGCCGAAGCCGCTTTGCTGCAAGCCGACAAGCTCGCGCTGCGAGTGGAGCGCAGCCAACTCGTCGAGCAGGAACTGGACATCCGCAAGGAACGCCGCGAACTGGCCGATCGTCGGCACGCGGATGAGATTCGCGTGCGCGACATGAAGCACGCACTCAGCACGCTCGACGAACGGCTCGATGAGGAATACCAACTCAAGCTGACCGACATCGTCGCGTCGGGGGCGTCGGCGTTTCAGATGCTGCTGGAAGAACGCGGGCCGAAGGTTGAGGGTCGAGGGTTGAGGGTCAAACCGGATGAACCGGATGAACCGGATGCCGCGACCGACGACGAGCTGGAGAGTCCTGCGCTTCCCCCTCAACCTTCAACCCTCAACCCTCAACCTTCCTTCACCGACCTCCGCCCGGAACTTGAAGCTCGCGTCAATCGGCTTCGCAAACAGCTCAAACTGATGGGGAGCGTCAACACCGACAGCCTGCGCGATCTGGAAATGTTGGAGACCCGCTTTGAACAACTCTCCGCGCAGCTTCAGGATCTCGTCGAGGCCAAGCACACACTCGAAGACATCATCCGCAAACTCAACACGGAAAGCCGCCGCCTGTTCGCCGAGACCTTCGAGACCATCCGCACGAACTTCCAGACGCTGTTCCGCCAAGTCTTCGGCGGCGGTGAGGGGGACATCGTCCTCGAAGATCCGAACGATGTGCTCGACTGCGGCATCGACATCGCCGCCCGTCCGCCCGGCAAGGAACTGCGCAGCATCTCACTGCTGAGCGGTGGCGAGAAAACGATGACGGCCATCGCGCTCATCATGGCCATCTTCCAGAGCAAGCCCAGCCCGTTCTGCATCCTCGACGAGGTCGATGCCGCACTCGACGAGGCCAACGTCGAACGCTTTACCGCCGTCATCAAGGCGTTCCAGCAATCAACGCAGTTCATCATGATCACGCACCACAAACGGACGATGACCGTGGCCGATGTGCTGTACGGCGTGACGATGGAAGAATCGGGCGTCTCCAAACGGATGAGCGTCCGTTTTGAAGATGTCAGCGAAGACGGCAACTTCCGCACGCCACCACAATCGTCGGCGGCGTAGCAACGGGCATCGTTTAGCCCCAACGCCAACGGCGTGGGAGCAGATGCGGGCAGACCGTTGATCGCACGCACGCCGCTGGCGTTGCGGCTAAACGTCCCGCATCAGGCCGCGCGAAGTATGGTTTCTGTTTGAAGAGCCGCGCGAATAGAATCGGCTCGCGACAGGAACGGAACCGCAAAACGGAGTGCCGAGAGCCGTGATGAACAAGGACGACTGGGACTTGCCCGCCGAGGAAGTGGCTGTACCGACGGATGATCTCACGCCGTCTCAACGAGCGGCGGTCGAGCATTTTCACGGGCCGCTGCTCGTGCTGGCGGGACCGGGGTCGGGGAAGACGCGGGTCATCACGCGGCGGATCGCTCGGTTGATCGAGCGCGGCGTGAGGCCGTGGGAGATTCTCGCGATCACCTTCACCAACAAAGCGGCGCGTGCGATGGGAGACCGCGTGCAGGCGCTGCTGCCCGGCAAACGGATCTGGGTCAGCACGTTTCATCGCTTCTGCGCGAGGCTGCTGCGCGAGCATGGCCGAGCCGTCGGGTTGCAGCCGAACTTTTCGATCTACGACACCGGCGATCAGCAGCAGCTCATCAAGCAGGTGCTGCACGATCTGAACTTCGACGCGGCTCACTTTCCCGCGAACAAGATCGGGGCGCGGATCAGTCAGGCGAAGAACGAACTGCTCACGCCGGAACTGTATGTCGCGCGGTATGGCGAGGGGATCGGGACGCACCTCGAAGCGGTCGTGGCCAAAATTTATCCGGCCTATCAGAAGCGGTTACTCGAAGCGAACGCCGTTGACTTTGACGACCTGCTGGTTCACGTCGCGCTGCTGCTCGCCGAGCAGGATGAATTGCGTGCGGAACTCGATCAGCACCATCGCTTCATCCTCGTCGATGAGTATCAGGACACGAACCAAGCGCAGTATCAGATCGTCGCCGCGCTGTCGCAAATCGAACCGAACCTGTGTGCGACGGGCGATCCCGATCAGTCGATCTACGGCTGGCGCGGGGCGAGGATCGAAAACATCCTGCGGTTCGAGCAGGACTTTCCCGACGTGGCGCTGATCCGGCTGGAAGAAAACTTCCGCAGCACGCCCGAGATTCTGAAGACCGCCGACGGGCTGATCGCGCACAACGTCCATCGCAAGGCGAAGCGGCTGACGACTGACAACGTCAGCGGTGAGCCGGTCGAACTGCGGCTGTTTCGCGACGGGCAGCATGAAGCGAGCAGCATCGCCAACGAAATCTCGGCCCTAGTCGAAGCGGGCGAGCGACAGTGGAAGGACTTCGCGATTTTCTATCGCGTCAACGCGCTGTCACGCTCGCTGGAGACGGCCCTCGCGCGGCAGAAGATTCCGTATCAGATCGCTGGCGGCGTGGCGTTCTACGAGCGGGCCGAGATCAAGGATTTACTCGGCTATCTGCGTCTGATCGAGAACCCGCAGGATCGTGTCGCCTTCATGAGAGTCGTCAACACGCCAACGCGCGGGATCGGAAAGAGTTCACTCGACAAGCTCGTCCGCTGGGCCGACGGCACGGGAACGGGACTGCTCGACGCGGCGAGGCATCCGGGTCACGTCCCCGATCTCCCCAAGAAGGCGGCCGTCCAACTGCGAGCCTTCGCCGCACTGATTGATGAACTGGCACAGATGAGCGGCGGGCCTGCGGCATCGAGCAGAGGGTCAGCGACATCGAACAGCGGGCCTGCTCCTGTCCCCTCTCCCCCGGCTTCGGGG
>JAYUFF010001052.1:0-3275 GCA_043738825.1 Schlesneria sp. | reverse complement strand
CGTTCATCCTGATTCGAGGTGCCTACGAAAAGCACGGCGACAAGGTGACGCATGGTGTCCCCGCCGCGCTGCCCTCTCTGCCGGTCGATGCTCCGCCGAACCGCCTCGCGCTGGCCAAGTGGCTGGTCGATCCCGCGAACCCGCTGACCGCGCGCGTCACGGTCAACCGCGCGTGGCAATCGTTCTTCGGCACGGGCCTCGTCAAGACGACCGAGGACTTTGGCACACAGGGTCAGCCGCCGTCGCACCCCGAGTTGCTGGACTGGCTGGCGATGGAGTTCGGGGGAGAGACGAGAGCGGAGAGACGAGAGTCAAGAGCCAGCGAGCAGCCACCTACTGCGACGACTTCGTCTTCTTCCTCTGGCTCTCGACTCTCGTCTCTCAACTCTCGACTCCCTTGGGACACCAAGCATCTTCACCGCCTGATCGTCACGAGTGCCACGTACCGGCAGTCGTCGCGCGTGACGAACGAGTTGCGCGAGCGAGACCCCGAGAACCGCTTGCTCGCGCGCGGGCCGAGGCATCGGATGTCGGCCTTTGCCATCCGCGACATGGCCCTCGCGATGAGCGGGCTGCTCGTCGAGCGCATCGGCGGGCCGTCAGTGAAGCCGTACCAACCGGCGGGCATCTGGGAGGATGCGTCGCTCGGCAAGATCGGCTACACGCCGGACAAGGGCGAGGGCCTGTACCGCCGCAGCCTGTACACGTTCTGGCGACGGATCGCCGCGCCAACGATGTTCTTCGACGCGAGCAGCCGCAACGTCTGCACGGTCAAACTGCCGAGAACCAACACGCCGCTGCAAGCCCTCGCTCTGATGAACGATGTCACCTACGTCGAAGCCGCCCGCAAACTGGCCGAACGAATGCTGACCGAAGGGGGCGAGACAACCGACTCGCGCCTCACGTTCGCCTTCCGCATCGCCACCTCGCGGCCACCGGCTCCCGACGAGCGAACACTGCTCACCCAAGCCCTCGCGTCGATGAAGGCCCACTACGAGCAAGACTCCGCCGCCGCGAACCAACTCATCGCAGCCGGTGACTCGCCGCGCGACCCGAATCTCAATGCGACCGACCTCGCCGCCTACACGGCACTCGCCAACCTGATCCTCAACCTCGACGAGACAATGACGAAGGAGTGACGGTCAACGTGGCGGATGCTGCCAGCATCCGAACCGACGCTGGCAGCGTCGGCCACTACGGAGTCCGGCTTAACGTCTCGAATCAGAAAGACTTCTGTGATGGCTAATCACATCTCTACCGACGACGAATTGGAAACGCCCCAGACGGGAAGCCGCTGGAACCTCGTGTTCTATGCGATTTTCTTCCCCGTCTTCATCGGACTCATCTGGCTTGCGGCTTGGAACCTCGGGCACTTCCGCGAACGATATCTCGTCTCACTGCTCGCATCCGGATTCTGGCTGTTGCTCAGTGGATTCGTCTGCTTTGGAGCGTGCTATTTCGAACCCGGCAGTGTGCGACAATGTTTCATCAACTTGCTGGGGCAATTCGGGGCAAGGCAGTTCGCGTGGATTGAGCGGAGTGACGGTGAGTCGCCGACCGTTTGCTTCGGCTATGAGTTGTGGGGCCGCAGGTTCAAGTACGTGTCTGTTCGAGCCGACCGTATCGGCTCCGTGGATTGGTCCACCGGCCAAGCGACATGGATGGCCAAACAAGACATGGACGACTGGTGTGTTTGGGTCCGGTTCCCGCCTGAGTCGCAATCCGAGCATCGTCCGCGATTCGCGGCCGATCAGCAGAGGCTTCACAGCGTCGGCACCTGTGGCCCGAAGGTAGTGATCGCCGCGTTCGGCCTGACGGTCGTCAAGTTTCTGGAGCGGGCGGGAGTTGTAATGGTTCCCTCCGACGACGGTTGCCGTTATTCCGTTGTTGGTAGGAGCGAAGTTTCTCACCCCGAGTAATGAAATGACCGTCTGGGAACCTCGCCCATGACCAGTGCCTTGCAAGAAGTGGAACGGTTGTTGACGAACCTCACGCGGGACGAGAAGGCTCTCGTCTTGCAGTGGGTTGTTGGTGATTTGAGCGATGTGTTTCACGGGATCGAACGGCTGCCCGACGTTTGTGGCAACGAGCCGCGCATTGTGCGAACTCGCATCCCCGTGTGGACGCTTGAGCAGGCGCGGCGACTCGGGGCGAGTGAGGCTGACATCCTCCGGTCGTATCCCACGTTGCGTGCCGAAGATTTGGCTCATGCGTGGACATACGTTCGATCGCATCGCGATGAGATCGACTCGCAGATCCGCGACAACGAGGAGGCGTAGTTCATGGCGAGGTTGTACTCGAACGAGAACTTTCCGCTTCCGGTGGTCGAGGAACTGCGTCGGCTGGGTCACGATGTGCTGACCGTTGCGGAAGCAGGCAAGGCTGAGCAGGCGATCAGCGATCCCGAGGTTCTAGTCTTCGCAACCACTGAAGGACGGGCGGTGTTGACCATCAATCGCAAACACTTCGTTCGACTGCACAGCGAAAATGCCAACCATGCGGGCATCATCGTCTGCTCGCTGGACATGGATTTCGCAGGACAAGCTGAACGCATCTCGTCGGCGATTGCGCTGCAAGGCGATCTCAACGGCCAATTGATTCGGATCAATCGCCCGTCCTCGACGACGATGTCAACTTCCACTTCCAACTGAGAGGCTATCCGAAAAGTGTTCGAATAGTCGTGGTTCGCTCCGCGAACCAACGTTTCGATTGTAAGCAATGCCGTGAATCAGAGGAGTTTCAAAGCGTTGGTTCGCGGAGCGAACCACGACTATCAACTTCTCGGATAGCCTCTGACATCCCGACTGGTATCCCGCGTGATTGAAACTTCAACCGGCTCGTCATCGTCGCCACTCGTCGAATTGAAGGGCCTCTCGCACTTCTACGGACGGTTTCAGGCGCTGAGGGATGTTTCGTTGACGGTCGCGCCGGGGGCGATCGGACTTGTGGGACAGAACGGGGCGGGGAAATCGACGCTGCTCAAGTTGCTGCTCGGGTTGATGCGGCCGACGAGTGGTGGTGGCTCGGTGCTGGGATGCGATCTGGTGCGCGAGCAGCATTTGTTGCGAGGCCGGATCGGGTTCATGCCCGAGGCTGAGTCGCTCGTTCCCGGCGTACGGGGCGTTGATCTCGTGGCGCTGGCGGGCGAACTGTCGGGGATGCCGCGACGACAGGCGTTGCGGCGTGCTCACGAGGTCTTGTCGTACCTCGAACTGGACGAAGCCCGCTATCGGCGGTGCGACGAGTATTCCGTCGGCATGAAGCAGCGGCTGAAG
>JAYUFF010001051.1:0-3276 GCA_043738825.1 Schlesneria sp. | reverse complement strand
CCCACCATCAGAAGTCGCTGTGTTTTAGGGTGGGCCGGCGCGTCGAAGCGCCGCTGGTCCCACCCTACGTTCCTTTTTCAACAGGCTGTTACGCTGCGGGTAAGTGCGCCTTGGCTGTACGAGGTATCTCAGCCCACTGAAAGAGGCCCGCCAGGTCGAGGAGACCGGCCATGCAACAGGATGCTGTCGGACTACGAGTACATCTGACCGAAGCCGGTCGAGTCGAAGGCGTTGACGTAGTGCTGAACCGCAGGCTCAGATTCAAGATCGGACCACAGGACCGCGATCACGTCGAACCGGGCGCGGCGTTCGAGCCAGCCTCTCCGTTTGAGATAGGCCAGGCCGGATTGAGTGATCTTCCGCTGCTTGGTCGTGGTGATGGCTTCGGTCGGGTGTCCTGCCGAGGTGGTCGAGCGCGTCTTCACTTCGACGAAGACGATCACCTCGCCATCGAGCGCGACCAGATCCAACTCGCCAAACCGACCTCGCATCTGACGTTCGAGGATGCGGTAACCGAGCCGCTCCAAGAACCGAGCCGCCACCGCCTCACCGCGATTCCCCAGCGAATCGGGGAGGTGTCGTCGTGGCCAGAGTCGTGCGAGCCAACTCCACAACTCAGCGCTCCTCACGAGACTTCGCGGCTTGTCTGACTGCAAAACGCCTTACCAGCCGGTTGAAAAGCCGTAGCACATGCTGCCAGCTTGTGCGTCTCCCCGTGAAGGCACAGTCTGACAGGCCGTGTTGCGTTTTTTTAACGAACCGTCAATCGAACTTGGAATGACTAACCGAGACTTCCGAGGTCATGGAAAACCTCGGAAGTCCGGACGCAGCGCAGCCAGTCGCGATGGATGAGTCAACCAACCGTCGCGGTGATTCACGACTTGGACTTGGCCGCGGCCTTCTTGCTCTTCTTCTCGGCGTTCTTGGCTTGCAGTTCGGCGACATCGACACGTTCGATCAGCTTCGTGGCCTTGCCGACGCGGTCGCGCAGATAGAACAGTTTCGCGCGGCGGACCTTGCCGTGACGCTTGACTTCGATCTTGGCGATCTTCGGCGAATGGTAGGGAAACGTGCGTTCGACGCCCTCACCGGCGACGATGCGTCGCACGGTGAACATCTCGCGCGTGCCACCGCCGCGTCGGCCGATGACCACGCCGTTGAAGATCTGGATGCGCTCCTTGTCGCCTTCTTGAATCCTGGTGTGGACATCGACCGTGTCGCCGATCTCGAACACGAGCGGTTCAGGGCGCAGGTACATGTCTTCGACGATTTTCAGATACTTGTTGATCATGGTTTCTCTTCCAACCTCAGTCCAAGGGCGGGAGTCGCCCGCCAGTTTGAAATCATTTTCTGCACGACGGGGACACCGTCGGCCAACTTATTCGATCGTACTACCAGCCATCAACTTCTTGTCGCCGCGCGCATTTCAGAGCCTGACGACACGACCAATCGACCGACCACAGATTTCACAGATATCACGGATGAAGAGAAGGTAAAGGCGAGAAGTGTTCTTGGCAGACTTCTGATCGGTGAAATCTGTGTCCTCTGTGGTTCCTCTCTCTTCCTCCTGATTGCGGTTAAACGATGTCAACCTCGTCGCTGCCGGGTGCGTTCCAAACTCTGTTGCTCGCGCCAGCGAGCGATTTCACCGTGATTGCCGCTCAGCAAGACCTCTGGAACCGTCATCCCCCGGAACTCGCGAGGTCGCGTGTACTGAGGATATTCCAGCAGGCCCGACTCTCCGAACGAATCGTACTTGCTGCTCGTCTCGTCTCCCAACACTCCGGGCACCAGCCGAATCACCGTGTCGATGACCAGCATGGCCGGCACCTCGCCACCGTTGCAGATGAAGTCGCCGGCGGAAACCTCCAGCGGCTGCAATCCCTCGGCAATCCGTTCGTCAAATCCCTCGTAGCGGCCACACAGCAGGAGGAGTCTCGGAAACCGAGCCAACTCCCTGACGAGAGCCTGATCCAATTTCCGCCCCTGCGGAGTCAGCATCACCAGTTGACCGGGTTGGTCTCCGTCGGCCTGCACCGCTTCGACGCTGGCGTAAACCGGCGGGCAGGCCATCAACATTCCCGGTCCCCCTCCGTAGGGAGTGTCATCGACCGACTTGTGCCGATCCGTCGCCCAATTGCGGATGTTCCACAAGCGCACGTCCACCAGTTGCTTCTCGATGGCCAGCTTGAGCAGGCTTTGCTGCAAGTAGCTGTGAAACAACTCGGGGAACAGACTGAGTACATCGAATCGCATCTCGTATTAACACCACCCCGTTGTGACGTTCATCTCGCCGATCCTTCGGACTGACGCTAGACATCGTTCACTTGGCGAAACCTCCACCGGGAAGTGCCTCTACCTCGGGAAGCGCCTCTACATCAGGACTTCCTAACTCAGCTTCCGGAGGTGCGGGCGGAGCCGGTTCCTTCGGAGCCTGCATCGCCGGCGGAGCCTTAGCGATTCCAAACCGGTTGGTCTTCACCTTCTTGACCAGCGTGGCGACTCGGTCGGACATGCTGGCGCCGACCGAGATCCAGTAGTCGATCCGAGCCAGGTCCACGAGGACTCGCTTCGATTTGTCGGCAACCGACGTGTCGTACCAGCCGACCTCTTCGAGGGCCTTCCCCTCACGATGAACTCGCGAGTCCATCACACAGATGCGGTAGAACGGACGATGTTTGCGTCCAATCTTCTTCATGCGGATTCTTACTGCCACTCAGTTCTCCTTCGATAGAAATCAACAGGGTTTGGAGTCGTTATTCCGTGAAAGCAAACGGTCAGCGATTGCGCTTGCGCTGCTTCTTGGCTTCTTTTTTAGCGTTCTTACGTTTCTCTTCCGCCACCTTGGGATCGGCCGGTCCGCGCTTGCTGCGTTCCTTGGTCGGCATCATCTTTGATCCGGGGTTGAGCATCCCGCCATCGGCCATGCCCTTCACTGCTTTCATGCGGTCCATCATTCCCATACCTGCCATTTTCTGCATCATGCCTGCCATGTTTTGAAAGTCTTTGATCAACCGGTTCACATCGGCCGGTTCGGTCCCGCTGCCCCGGGCAATACGATGTCGCCGACTGCGGTCGATGCGGTCGGCATGAGTCCGCTCGTAAGAGGTCATCGAACCGATGATCGCTTCGATGCGGCCCATGTCCTTGTCGGCATCCATGCCGGGGTTGGAGGCGGCCAGCCCGCCCATGCCGGGGATCATCTTCATGATGTCGCCGAGCGAACCCATCCGACGAACCATCTTCATCTGATTGCGGAAGTCATCGAGCGTGAAC